>NZ_JBAFWX010000003.1:235150-240134 GCF_036576145.1 Bartonella eidoli
TATGTAAACGGTTATACTGTTTATACTATAATAGTAATAAATAATACTATTAATGTATTTTTAATTAGAGAAAGAACAATGAAAAATTTATCAACTTTTCAATCAAAGATAAATAATAAAATCACCTTTTCTATTGCGGCTATGACCATATTTTTTATGGATAATCCTGTATTTGCTAAAAATCTGGAAAAAGCTAAAACTGCTATAGAGGCTCTACAAAAAGAATTGAATATAATCGTTCCTACTTTAGCTGCTGTCATACTTTTATGTTTAGCAATCAGTTATGCAGGGCGTTTCATTGAAAGAGATACATTCTTACGTTGGTCTGTCGGTGTCATCCTCGCTGGATCAGCGGTAGAAATTAGCACTATGTTGATGGGAAAACCTTAATTTAAACTATAGAACACAAAACGTTTTATTTAGAAATAATATTTGGTATAATAGTTGTCATATGTAAACGGTTATACTGTTTATACTATAATAGTAATAAATAATACTATTAATGTATTTTTAATTAGAGAAAGAACAATGAAAAATTTATCAACTTTTCAATCAAAGATAAATAATAAAATCACCTTTTCTATTGCGGCTATGACCATATTTTTTATGGATAATCCTGTATTTGCTCAAAAACAAAATCTGGAGAAAGCTAAAACTGCTATAGAGTCTCTGCAAATAGAATTGGGTAAAATCGTTCCTACTTTGGCTGCCGTCATACTTTTATGTTTAGCAATTGGTTATGCGGGGCGTTTCATTGAAAGAGATACATTCTTACGTTGGTCTGTCGGTGTCATCCTCGCTGGATCAGCAGCAGAGATTAGTAAGATGTTTTTTGCCAATCCTACCGCATGATAATTTCAAATCGTAAAGCACAAAATGTCTAATAGAAAGTGAGGTTTGTATTCAGCAATTGTAGATATTTCAATAATAATTTCACTTATACTATAAAGTATACTGTAAGAGGAGAATATTGTTCATGGTAACTTCAATTATAGTTAAATTTAAGAATATGAAATACTTAGATACTTTTCTAGTAAAAGTTAATCGTCAAGCCAGTGTTATTTTTATGGCAACAATCATGTTTTTAACAACTCAATCTGCAAATGTTCATGCAGAAACAATTGTTCAAGCCGCTGTTGATGCAGATACTCTAACGAATTTATATTATGGATTAAGTCTGCTCGTTCCCCTAATTGCTGCTATCCTTTTCCTATTTTTATTAATCATTTATGTATTGCGGATTATTGCACGTACTACATTTGTGCGATGGTCGTTTAGTGTTCTTATTGCTGGTGCAGCGTTCTATATCAGCAATATATTGTTTCACATCAACTAATTGGGATTTGCCATGAAACCACAAAAACATGAAGAATTCCCTTTATTTAAAGGAGCAACTCGCGTTCCAACAATTTGGGGTGTACCAATGATCCCAGCCATATCTATGGTTATAGGAGTAGCCAGTTTTGCTATGACAGTAAACATTTTTTTGTGGTTAGTGGCTCCGCCATTATGGTTCATTATGGCACAAATTACCAAAAATGATGATAAGGCATTTCGTATCTGGTGGTTGTGGGTTGATACCAAATTTCGTAATCGCAACAA
Organism: Bartonella eidoli; assembly: GCF_036576145.1. Lineage (NCBI taxonomy): Bacteria > Pseudomonadati > Pseudomonadota > Alphaproteobacteria > Hyphomicrobiales > Bartonellaceae > Bartonella > Bartonella eidoli. The sequence goes on from NZ_JBAFWX010000003.1 coordinate 236,753, forward strand.
AAGCTTTTGGGGTGCATCGAGTTATAGCCCTTCTAATTATAAAAAAAGGAGATAAGCATGAAAGCTGTTCAAAACAGCAAATTGCTCTCGTCAGAGACACCAGTAAGTCTGTTTATACCCTACTCGCATCATATCACAGACACAATCATCTCTACTAAGAACGCAGAATATTTGTCAGTCTGGAAAATTGATGGACGTTCACATCAAAGTGCTTCAGAAGAGGATATTTTTCAGTGGATTAGAGAATTAAACAACGTTTTACGTGGTATTGCATCTGCTAATTTATCATTTTGGACACATATCGTGCGTCGTCGCGTTTATGAGTATCCTGATTCAACATTTGATCAAATGTTTTGTTATCAACTTGATGAAAAATATCGACAAAGTTTCACTGGCTATAATTTGATGGTCAATGATTTATACTTAACTGTTGTTTTTCAACCAATAACTGACAAACTTGTGTCATTTTTTTCCGAACATGAACGTGAAACGCTTGATCAAAAAAAGATGCGGCAAGAGTCATGTATTAAGGCTCTAAATGATGTTAATCGTACTATAGGTCAAGCACTTAAACGTTATGGTGTGGAACTTCTTGGTGCTTATGAAAAAAATGGTTATGCCTATTCTTCTGCCCTAGAATTTCTTGGCATGCTTGTTAATGGCGAGTATCGGCCTATGCCAATCTGTCAAGACCGCTTTGCCGATTATATGTGTATTAATCGACCTTTTTTCGCGAAATGGGGTGCTATTGGTGAGCTGCGCACATGCACTGGAATGCGTCGATTTGGAATGATGGAAGTTAAGGAGTATGATGTTACAACCAAACCAGGGCAACTTAACGTACTGTTGGAAAGCGAGTTTGAATTTATTTTAACACAAAGTTTTTCTGTGCTTTCGCGGCATGCTGCAAAAAATTATTTACAACGGCATCAACGCAATCTGATTGATGCGCGTGATGTGGCAACAAGCCAAATTGCACAAATTGATGATGCTCTTAATCAGCTTATCAGTGGACATTTTGTTATGGGTGAACACCACTGTACGTTAACCATTTATGGTGACACAGTTCAAAAGGTTCGTGACTACATGGCAAAAGCAAGTGCAGCTATGTTAGATGCCGCAGTGTTACCAAAGCCTGTGGATTTAGCTCTCGAAGCTGGTTATTGGGCGCAACTGCCTGCGAATTGGAAATGGAGGCCACGCCCTGCACCAATTACATCACTTAATTTTTTGTCATTTTCATCTTTTCATAATTTTATGTCAGGTAAGCCGACGGGCAATCCATGGGGTCCAGCAGTTACAATTCTTAAAACAACAAGTAGAACACCGCTTTATTTTAATTTTCATGCTTCCCAACTTGAAGAAGATGCAACAGATAAAAGACTCTTGGGAAATACTGCACTTATCGGACAATCTGGTTCTGGTAAAACAGTACTGCTTGGCTTTTTGTTAGCGCAAGCGCAAAAATTTAAGCCCACAACCGTTGTTTTTGATAAAGATCGCGGTATGGAAATTGTCATTAGAGCGATAGGTGGTCGATATTTAACATTTAAAACGGGCAGACCAAGCGGTTTTAATCCATTTCAACTTCCCCCAACACAGGAAAACCTTATTTTTCTCAAACAGTTTGTCAAAAAATTGGCAGAAATAGGTGGAGAAATCACACATCGTGATGAAGAAGAAATTGATAAAGCTGTCACAGCTATTATGGGAAGTAATATCGACAAATCATTGCGTCGTTTGTCTTTTTTAGTACAGTTTTTACCAAACCCGCGCTTAAGTGATTATAACGCTCGTCCAACTGTTCACGCCCGTTTAATAAAATGGTGTGAAGGTAATGATTATGGATGGTTATTTGATAATCCAACTGATGCTCTTGATCTCTCAACGCACCAAATTTATGGTTTTGATATTACTGAATTTTTAGATAATCCAGAAACCCGTACTCCAGTAATGATGTATTTACTTTATCGTACAGAAGGGATGATTAGTGGGCAGCGGTTTATGTATATCTTTGATGAGTTTTGGAAACCTTTACAAGATCCATATTTTGAAGATTTAGCAAAAAATAAACAAAAAACTATACGTAAACAAAACGGTATTTTTATTTTTGCGACCCAAGAGCCTAGCGATGCATTAGAGAGTAATATTGCTAAAACATTGATTCAGCAATGTGCAACTTACATTTTTCTATCTAATCCAAAAGCAAATTACGAAGAATATACAGACGGCTTCAAGTTAACGGATGCTGAATTTGAATTAGTTAAAGGGCTTGGTGAATTTAGCCGCCAATTCCTTATTAAGCAAGGAGATCAATCCGCACTCGCAGAACTGAATTTAAATAAATTTCATATGCACATTGATGGAAAAACCATTGAACGGGATTTTAATGACGAGCTCCTAGTATTATCGGGGACACCTGATAATGCAGAGTTAGTCGAATCGATCATTGCTGAAGTAGGTGATGATCCGGCAATATGGTTGCCAATTTTTTTACAACATGTAAAAATAGAGAGGAGAACGACATGAAAAAATTAGTTCTTTCATTGATAATAGCAACAATTTCCGTAACACCGAGTTCGGCATCTTGGGTTGGAGGAGCAGGAGCGGCAGATTTAGGTCGATCAACCCCATCTTCTGATTGGCTTTTTCCTTCAGGAAAGGCATTACAATCGACTCCTGTTAGCACACAAAGAGAAATTATTAATTTAATAAAAAGACAACTGAATCAATCAGAGAAGATATATAAATCTATAACAAGTAATAGAACTTCTGGTTCTACATCGATAGATAAGAATGTTTTTTTTCTAAAAAATCCAGAATTAATCTATGATAGAAATAAAAATACTGAAATGCTCCCGTTGCTCGACTCTATTGCGCAAAACGAGGAAAATTATGATTCTGTTCATTATACACGTTCCGTTATCAAGGCACGCAGTGAATATGCAGCGCTCATGGATAAAGCTATAAGTTTACAGGCTTTTGAGGCTACAGAAAGTCGTTTTAATAAGATAATGGAATTGATAAATAAAATTGAGTCAACAAAGGATTTAAAAGATATTTCTGAATTGCAAGCACATATTAAAGCTCAATTAGCTATGATTCAAAATGAAAGTACAAAGTTACAAATGGTTGCACATTTACGCAATGCAGAACGAGAACTTATTAATCAGCAAAAAAACAAACGCAATATAAAAATTCTTAATAGTAAAAATACAACAATACCAACTATACGATTAAGGTAATTTTTTTAAGACCAATACTGCCCATATTTACGGTTTTAAAGTGAATAAATAAAAAACTAAGAGGTAAAATGAACTATCCCGACAATCTTGAAGGGATAGTAGTAAGAAGTACAACCTGCTTCAAATAGTCTTAAGTA
>NZ_JBAFWX010000004.1:0-145575 GCF_036576145.1 Bartonella eidoli
TAGTATGGTTGATGAATATTTATATGTAGAGAGAAATAAATTTCTCTAGAAATAATTAATTATAAATTAAATAATAATACTTAGATATAGATAAAATAAATATAAATATTTTTTATGGTATAAAAATTATATATAAAATAATTATATATGTAATATTTAATTTTAATAATGTATTTACATCTTATATAGAATTAATGTTGAAATAAAAATTTGCACTATATTTAGTAATAATATGAATTTAATTAAATAGTATCATTAATAATGATGGTTTTTTTATTAAATTAAATATAAGGATACTTATAAGTTATGATTAGTTTTGGTTGATTATACCAAAAGGTAGAAAATAGAGAGTTAAAATTCTATGGGAGCGGGAACTATCTTGAAACTAAAATGGCGATAAAAAGAGTTATTAAAGCTATAAAAAAAAGAAATTTTTTGGCAAAGGCTTTGTTTATCTTTATTCTTTTTTACATGAATGAAGGTTTTGCTAATGAAAAAAACAGTACTTATACGGTACACCCGCCACGATTATCTATTCCTAAAGGACCTCCTGGTGAGACACGTCGAATTATTATGCAATTTTATAATTGGACTTTAATTTGTGATGAAAAAGAATCACTTCACCAAGGCATATGTAATGTAACACAAACTGTTCATGATAAAGAGGATAATACTATTTTTAGTTGGTCTCTTGTTTCTACAAAAAGTGGTCAAGCTGTGATGCTTTTTCGAACACTACCAAAAGCTGATAAAAATGTTCCTATTAAAATATTTATGGATGGTATTAAAAAGCCTATCCTTATTCATTATACACAGTGTAATCAAAATATCTGCTTAGCACAACTTCCTGTAGGACCAGTTTTGAGTAAGCAAATAGAACAGAATAAAAATGTATGCATTTCTTATAAGGTTAAAGAGGGAAAAACATTTTCTTTTGTTGCACCATTTAAGGGGCTTAGTGCAGCACTTTATTCTTTACAAAGATAACATATAAACTTTAAAAACTATTATCTATCCCTGTATAAACAGGTTATCTTACTTCGATAAGATACTTTTATATTAGTTGTAAAATAATAATTTTAGATATTTTCTAAATATATTTCATTAGTGCTCGTAGTAGGTTTTTAGAGGGGTTGTCCCATCATAAAACAATTATTAGCACAAATGGCTAGTTTATAATGCTGGCTTTATAAATGAAATGCGCTACTGTTGTTGATAATTTCAACAATCAAGTTTTTGAATAAAATAGTTTAATTGATATTGGTAATTTGATACAGTATTTTGCGTTTCATTTTTTGTTTAAATGAAAAAGTGAGGGATAAGAATAAAAATTCTTTTTAATATGAAGCGCAAAATTTAGGAAAAGATATGATGCACACTATCAAAAAGTTATCATGTTTTGATTGTAATAATGCGATAAGTAATTGCTTTCATTGTTAAGAATTCTGAATATGCTCTCTATGCTCTCTATGCTCTCTATGCTCTCTATGCTCTCTATGCTCTCTATGCTCTCTATGCTCTCTATGCTCTCTATGCTCTCTATGCTCTCTATGCTCTCTATGCTCTCTATGCTCTCTATCCTTGAAACAAATAATGGTAAAAAGAGTTCTATAAAGAGGAGTAATTTTTTATTTATATTGAATATATTTTGTAGGTTTTTTATTAGAAAAGTAAATAAGTATTTTTTATTCTACGGTTTATTCAATTAAAATTTTTATATATGTGCGGTGTGTCCAGCTTTTGTTTAAAACTATTGTCCTTATTTAGCATTTTTTCAACTATATAATTGAAAGAAAGTGTGGTAGGTGATGGGAAGTCACTGCAGTTGTATGATTAAATAAAACGTCAGAGACTTGTTTTTTAAAACTAAAAAAGGCTATTTAGTGTTATTGTTTAACTACGATTAAATATTGCTGTTGTACCTATCATCTAAATAATAAATATTTTTCTCTCATTGAGAGTTAAATTGGTTGCTAAGTTAGAAGTCATTGATTGAAAAACATTTTGTTTGTAGCGAAGACTTTAATATAGTTTGTTTTTTATATAGAAGGTAGGCATAGAAATTGCTCTGTGCACTTAGTTAAATGCAGATTACAGTGTAAATTTTATTCTTTTAAAATCCTGTGGAGAAGTCATTATAGCTTAAATGATTTTAAAAAGACTAAAAGCGATGCGCCGGGAATAAAAGTAATTTTCTAAGACATCATGAATTGGAAAATAAAGCTTCTTTTTTATGATTTATATAAGTGATGTAGTTACTATATTTTATGCTGGAAGATTTATCATTACAGAGTGCAAAAAATACTAATCAGTTCTAGTAAGCATGTCAAAGGAACAGATTTAGTTTAAGTTAATTATACAATTGAGAAGTGTTGCTTGAGAATTTGTATATACTCAAGAAATTAGGGATTGTTGGTTGTAGAGTAAGACAAAGTTTTTTAGAGATAGTGTGTGATATCGTTGTAGAAACAAGAGGAAAGGTTTCAAGTATTGGTAGTTTCATAATGTGGAGTCAATAAATAATTATGAAAAAAAAAACAAGGTCACCAACTGGCGGATATGGTGGTGCGGGATCGCATGAATTATATCAGCGTGTGAAGAAAAAGGCAGGAACCATTAAGTCGTCGTCTCGTCGATGGTTAGAAAGACATTTGAATGATCCTTATGTTCATCAATCAAAAGCAGATGGTTATCGTTCACGTGCTGCTTATAAATTAATTGAAATCAATGAGCGCTACAAATTTCTGAAAAAGGGACAAAGAGTTATTGATTTAGGGGCAGCTCCTGGGGGTTGGTGTCAGGTAGTTGCTCCTATAGTAGGAACAAGTGATCGGAAGCCTAGTGTGGTTGGTATTGATTATTTACACGTTGATCCAATTCCTGGAGTCGTAGTGCTGGAAATGGATTTTTTGTGTGCAGAGGCGTCACAGAAATTGATCGATTCTTTGGGAGGAAAGCCAGATGTAATTCTTTCTGATATGGCTGCGCCAACAACGGGGCATCGGCAGACAGATCATTTAAGAACGATCCACTTATGTGAAGTTGCTGCTGATTTTGCTCTTTCAGTTCTTAAACCTGGAGGGCATTTTTTAGCAAAGGCTTTTCAAGGAGGTGCAGAAAATATTCTTCTTACTACATTGAAAAAGAACTTTACAACAGTTCATCATGTTAAGCCGCCTGCAAGTCGAGCAGAATCAGTTGAGCTTTATCTTTTAGCACGTGCGTTTAAGGGAAGAGCAGGACTTCAATGATAGCTTCTTCTTTTCAAAGGTTTGTATTTATGTCATAGGGCTATTTAAAAGCAATTTGGTAATATTATTGATGGCTTTCCTTTTGTAGATGATGAAAAATTGGTAAAATTGATGCATTATCTATAGAGGTAAAAGAGTTGATTCCTCAGAGAGTGTTCCCATGAAATTTTTAGATCAAGCTAAAGTCTATATTCGTTCCGGCAATGGCGGGGCAGGAGCAGTATCTTTTCGTCGTGAAAAGTTTGTTGAGTTTGGTGGACCAGATGGAGGCAATGGAGGGCGTGGTGGTGATGTTTGGGCGTTGGTTGTTGATGGGCTTAATACGCTTATTGATTATCGTTATCAGCAGCATTTTAGAGCAAAAACAGGCGAGAATGGTAAAGGACGTAATATGACGGGCGAAAAGGGTGATGATATCATTCTTAAAGTGCCGGTTGGAACACAGATTTTTGAAGAAGATAATAAAACTTTAATTTGTGATTTAACGGAAGTTGGACAACGTTACCGTCTTGCAAAGGGAGGTAATGGAGGTTTTGGAAATCTTCATTTTACAACATCTACAAATCGAGCTCCTCGTCGCAAAAATCCGGGTTTGTCTGGGGAGGATCGTACTCTTTGGTTGCGTTTAAAGTTAATTGCTGATGGAGGAGTTATTGGTTTACCAAATTCTGGGAAATCAACTTTTTTGGCATCAGTAACAGCTGCAAAACCAAAAATTGCAGATTATCCTTTTACAACTTTGTACCCTCATCTTGGGGTGGCATGCATTGATGATCGTGAGTTTGTTCTTGCTGATATCCCTGGTTTAATTGAAGGGGCTCATGAAGGTGTAGGGATTGGAGATCGTTTTTTAGGACATATAGAACGTTGCCGTGTTTTATTTCATCTCATTTCTGCTCAAGAAGAAGATGTAACAAAGGCATATCAGATTGTTCGTGATGAATTGAATGCATACGGAAATAATCTAAGTGAGAAGATTGAGATTGTTGCTTTAAGTCAGATAGATACTCTCACCAATGAAGAATGTGTAGCTAAACAAGCGGCTTTGGAGAGAGTAACTGGAAAATCTGTTATGATGTTTTCTGCGGTTAGCCGCAAAGGTTTAAAAAATGTTTTGCGCATCGGTGCACATATTATTGAAAGAGTACGTAAGGGGGAAAGCGATGGATATTAGAGTTAGGTGAGATGACAGTAGGACTGCAGAAACTTGCACATTACAAACGCATTGTTATCAAAGTTGGATCTGCACTTTTAGTCGATCCTCAAAAGGGTTTGCGAACTGAATGGCTGAATAGTTTGGTTAGTGATATTTCTCGGCTGTATCGAGACGGTGTTGAAGTTTTATTGGTGTCTTCAGGAGCTATTGCTTTAGGAAGAACATTATTACGTTTCCCTAAGGGTTCTTTAAAACTAGAGGAGAGTCAGGCATGTGCTGCTTTAGGACAAGTAGAGTTATCTAAAACATATGGTGATGCACTGGCTCAATACGGAATAAAGGTTGGTCAGGTTTTACTTACTTTATTTGATACGGAAGAGAGACGGCGTTATCTCAATGCGCGTGCTACAATGAATGCTCTTTTGCGCTTTGGAGTAGTGCCTGTTATCAATGAGAATGATACTGTTGCAACAAGCGAAATTCGCTATGGTGATAATGATCGTTTAGCGGCTCGTGTAGCAACGATGATGGGAGCAGATCTTTTAATACTTTTATCAGATATTGATGGTCTTTATACAAAATCTCCTCACCGTGATCCAACGGCTAAATTTATACCCTTCATTGCGTCAATTACAAGTGACATCGAAAAAATGGCAGATATTACTACTTCAGAGTTTTCTCGGGGAGGGATGAAGACTAAGCTTGATGCTGGAAAAATTGCTAATTCAGCTGGGACTGCTATGGTTATTACTTCAGGAAAGCGTATGAACCCTCTTTTTGCTCTCGATAGAGGGGAGCGTAACAGCTTTTTTGCAGCTAACGAAAAGCCTGTTAATGCTTGGAAAATTTGGATTTCTGGTCATTTAGGTCCATCTGGTATTTTAACAATTGATCAGGGAGCAGTTAAGGCTCTTGAATCTGGGAAATCATTATTAGCTGCAGGAGTTATGGCGGTTGAAGGGGTATTCCATCGTGGGGATACGGTTGCAATTATTGATGAAAATGGAACTGAAATTGCTCGTGGTCTTGTGAGTTATGGCAAAGATGAGGCTGTACGCATTATGGGGTGTAAAAGTGAAAAAATTGAATCTATTCTTGGGTATGAAGCACGTTCTGCTATGGTGCATCGGAATGATATGGTTTTACGCCGTCTGGTTGACTGTTCTTAAAAAAGTTATCGGAAACTTATTTATTGGAGTAGAGGTTACATGACTTTAGAAGAACAGATGAGGAATATGGGACGAAAGGCACGTCATGCAGCTTCAACGTTGTCTGTAGTTTCTTCTGAACAAAAAAATAAAGCATTAGAATTGATAGCTTTGAGTTTAGAAGATCAGTCAGATAAAATTTTACAAGCTAATCGTCAAGATTTAGAAAATGCCGAGAAAAATAATTTGAAGGCATCAATGATTGACCGGCTTAGGCTAGATGAATTGCGCTTGCGTGCAATCATAGATAGTGTCCGCCAAATTTCTTATTTGCCTGATCCTGTTGGAAAAGTAACAAGCGAATGGACTCGCCCTAATGGACTTCATATTAGCCGTGTTTGCACACCTCTTGGTGTAATTGGGATCATTTATGAAAGCCGACCAAATGTTACAATTGATGCAAGTGTTTTGTGTTTAAAAGCTGGAAATGCCGCAATTTTACGTGGTGGTTCGGATAGTTTTTATTCTGCACATGCGCTTCATTCAGCTTTAGTTATGGGACTGGAGAAGGCTGGATTTTCTAAAGATGTTATTCAAATGGTTGAAACGACAGATCGCGCCGCTGTTGGGGAAATGCTTAAGGGATTAGATGGAACAATTGATGTTATCATACCTCGTGGTGGAAAGAGTCTTGTTTCACGTATTCAGTCTGATGCACGTGTTCCCACCTTTTCTCATTTAGAGGGGTTATGCCATATTTATATTGATTGCTCGGCAGATTTGGATATGGCGCGTGATATTGTTTTGAATGCAAAACTAAGGCGGACAGGCGTGTGTGGTGCTGTTGAGACAGTTTTAATTGATCGCCAATCATTAAAAAAGTTTCTTCCTGTTTTGACTGCTTTACAGGAAAAGGGATGTGAAATTCGTGCGACAGAAGATATAGTTTTTCTTTTATCAAATGCTAAATTAGCCTCTGAAGAAGATTGGGCGTGTGAATATCTTGATGCAGTTCTTTCAGTCAAAACAGTTGATGGTATTGAAGGTGCTATTGCGCACATTAAGCGTTACTCATCTGGACACACTGAATCGATTATTGCTGAAGATATGAAGATAGTGAATACATTTTTTAATCGCTTAGATTCAGCTATTTTACTTCATAATGCGTCTACACAATTTGCTGATGGAGGTGAGTTTGGTTTTGGAGCAGAAATGGGTATAGCAACTGGGAAGATACATGCGCGTGGTCCCATTGGTGTGGAGCAATTGACGTCATTTCAATATCATATTAGAGGAAGTGGACAGGTTAGGTCTTGAAAAAAGTTGTATTTCCGCAAATATGGAAGAGTCGCATGCCGCTTGTTAAAAGATCTAATGTTGTAGGTCTTTTTGGTGGGTCTTTTAACCCACCGCATTCAGGGCATCTTATGATTGCAAAAGCCGCAATTCGGCGTTTGTATCTTGATCAGTTATGGTGGATGGTAACTCCTAGAAATCCTTTAAAGGATTGGGTTCATTTACCATCTTTAGATGAGAGAATGCAATTAAGCCTTGAGCTCGTTGATCATCCGAAGATTCGTATAACAGGTTTTGAGCAGACTATAGGGAGTACGGTGTCAGTAGATACTATTTCTTATATTCTTTCTCGTTACAGTGGTGTGCATTTTGTGTGGATTATGGGCGCAGATAGTCTTGCAACAATTCATCATTGGTATCGATGGCGTGATATTATATCCATGCTGCCTATTGCGGTTGTTGATAGACCTTCAATTGGGCTTCCAGCACTTTCTTCTCCTATGGCACATATTTACCGCTCCTTTCGTTTGGATGAAAAGGAAAGTGCACGATTACCTTTTATGAAGCCACCGGTTTGGACTTATTTACATGGGCCCTTATCTTTTCAATCTTCAACAAATCTCCGTCTTAAAGAGAATAATTTTTCTTGAATATTTTATAAGATTTTGCAAATCTCTTTTAAAGAGAAATTTCTCTTTTTTCTTTATTTAAAATGATAAGAAAGGATATTAATCTGAAAAACTCTTCACAAAAATGCTCTTATAGTACTGTCCCTTTAGCAGAAAAAAAGGTCTTTTCGGGAGATGAGATTCTTGAAATTATTCTCAAAAGTTTAGAGGCTATGAAGGCGGAAGATATCATTTCTATTGATCTCTATGGTAAGTCATCTTTAGTTGATTATGTGGTTATAGCTTCAGCGCATTCACAGCGTCATATTTCTGCTGTTTCTGAATATTTATTATCTGTTTTAAAGAATAATGGATGTTGTGGTGCAAGTGTAGAGGGACTTGCTAGAGGTGATTGGGTATTAATTGATACAGGTGATATTATTGTTCATCTTTTTCGTCCAGAAGTTCGTCTCTTTTATAATTTGGAAAAAATGTGGCTCACTCCGGATTTGGAAAATGCGCAGTCTGTTCTTTTCGGAGATTATTAATATGCAAATTTCTATTTTTGCTGTTGGCCGCATGAAAAAAGGGGCAGAACGTGAGTTGGTTCGTCATTATTTGGACCGTTTTTCTAAAATCTCTGGAGCCATCGGCTTTCATTTTAAAACATTGCAAGAAATACCAGAAAGTCGTGCTCAAACTGCATGTCAGCGTATGGAAGAAGAAGGGAAGAAACTTATTGAGTTTTTGCCTGAAAAGTGTCAATTAATTGTGTTAGATGAGCGTGGAGTATCTATTTCATCATCTGCTTTTACAAAAAAATTGATGTCTTATCGTGATGAATGTGTTCGTGATGTGATAATCGCTTTAGGAGGCGCTGATGGGCATAATGAACAGGTAAGAAGTCGTGCTGATTTTCTTTTGTCTTTTGGTTTTATGACGTGGCCGCATCAAATAGCACGTATACTGATTGTTGAACAACTTTATCGAGTCGTAACAATTGCAACTAACCATCCCTATCATCGTATTTGAACATTTTTGTACAATTTTTAGTACTTATTTATGCATTCATTAATATTGTTTTAGGCGACATCATTTAAAGCATGTCTAGTTTATACGTTTGGGCTTAATGGTTTTGCAATGAAGGCGCTTCTTCATAGAACGATGCAATATTTAAATGAGGAGTGCATGATGTTTATTGTACTCCTGCTAGGTATGGTGTTTGTTTTCTCTGTATCTCATGCAGAAGATACAGTTGGAAGTGCGGCGACGCATAAAGAGTTGGCAGAAATTCGCCAAAATATCTCTGTTTCGCGTGAACGTATTGCTTTTCTTGCTAGTCAAGTTGAGCATTTAAGAAAAGATCAATATATTTTGACTGATGAGTTAATAAAAGTTGCTAAAGCAGAGCGTATAATAGCAGACGAAATTGATGAAAAAGAAAAAAAACTTGAAAAAATGATAGAAAAACAAGAAAAAGTTTATCAAAACTTTAAAAGCCGTAGAGAAAAATTGGCAGAGATTCTTGCTCTTTTAGAACGTATTGGGTTGGAGCCGCCTCCTGCTCTTATGGTGCGGCCTGAAGATGTGTTATCTTCTATACGCAGTTCTGTTTTATTAGGGTCTATTACTTTTAAAATGAAAGAAAAAACACGGGTTTTGGCAGAGAGTTTAAAGGAATTAACTAACTTGAAAAACTCAATTGCAACAGAGTCTTCAGCTTTAAAGATTAAAATGCAAAATCAAGCAGAGAAGAGAAAGCATTTGGAACTTCTATTGGCCAAAAAAGCTGAATTACAAAAAAGATCAGAAGAAGAACTTACAGAGCAAAAGAAAAACAATATTGATCTTGCTAAAAAAGCTCATTCTTTGGAAGAATTGATTTTAGAACTTGATCGTCAGTCACAACTTAGCTCTAATGTACCGGTACAAATACAAAAAAAATTACAATTGTTAGACAAATATAGTTTTGAAAGTCGAAAAGGCTCTTTACTTTTTCCTGTTTTTGGAAAAAAAATTCGACGCATTAATAATAATTCCCATATAGCTCGCTTTGGTGAAATAGTTGAAACAGAATCGGAAGCTGTTGTTATAGCACCTTCTGATGCTTTTGTTGCTTTTGCTGGGCCATTTCGCTCTTATGGCCAGTTAATTATTCTTAATGTTGGGAGTGGTTATCATATTATTCTTATAGGGATGTCCAGGATTAATGTCGCTCAGGGACAATTTGTTCTTTCAGGTGAACCTCTTGGTATGATGGGGATGAAATTTATTGCAAACAGTGTTGCATTGGATATAGGAAAAAGTGCTCCAATGCTTTACATTGAGTTTCGAAAGCAGGGAAAATCTGTAAATCCAACCCCTTGGTGGCGAACAAAAAAATCGAGAAGGAACCAAAATGATTCGTAAAGTTATTCTTTTGGTCGCTGGGGCATTGCTCGGCGCCAGTTCAATGATTATGGTGCAGTCTGTTGCTGCAAATAATGAAAGTGATATTTATAAACAGCTGGCCATATTTGGCGATGTTTTTGAGCGGGTACGTGCGCAATACGTAACAGTTCCGGATGATAAAAAGCTGATTGAAAATGCTATCAATGGGATGCTGACATCGCTTGATCCGCATTCATCTTATATGAATGCTCAAGAAGCTAAGGATATGCGTGATTCTACTAAGGGAGAGTTTGGGGGTCTTGGTATTGAAGTGACTATGGAGAAAAATTTACTTAAAGTTGTTTCTCCGATGGATGATACACCCGCTTCAAAAGCAGGTATTTTAGCAGGCGACATCATTTCGAAAATTGATGGTGTCCAGATGAATGGGCAGACTTTGACTGAAGCTGTGAATAAGATGAGAGGAGCTGTTGGAACACCTATTACACTGACAATTCTTCGTTCTGGAGTTGATAAGCCACTTGAAATTAAGGTTATTCGTGATATCATTAAGGTGAAGGCGGTCAAATATCGCGTTGAAGGTGATATTGGGTATCTAAGACTCATTCAATTTTCAGAGCAGACTTTTGTGAATCTGCAGGCTGCAATTAAAGATATTCAGTCCAAAATTCCTCAGGATAAGTTAAAGGGGTACGTTCTTGATTTGCGGCTGAACCCTGGTGGTCTTTTAGATCAGGCGGTTAGCGTTTCTAGTGCTTTTCTTGATAAAGGTGAAATTGTATCAACTCGGGGGCGCAGAAAGAGCGATGTGATGAGATTCGATGCTAAGCCGGGTGATATTATTAATGGTAAACCTCTCATTGTTCTCATTAATGGTGGTTCTGCAAGTGCTTCTGAAATTGTTGCGGGTGCGTTGCAAGATCATCGTCGTGCTACAATTTTAGGGACACAGTCTTTTGGTAAAGGATCTGTTCAAACAATCATTCCCTTGGGGGAAAATGGGGCTTTACGTTTGACAACAGCACTTTATTACACACCAGCTGGCACTTCAATTCAAGGAACTGGTATTACACCAGATATCATCGTGGAACAGCCATTGCCTGAAAAATATAAGGGTTATGATATAAAGCTTGGTGAATCTGAGTTGAGAGGGCATATTAAAGGGAAGCGAGAAAGCAATAAAGGTTCAGGGTCAGCAGCTTTTGTTCCACAACATCCTAAGGATGATATTCAGTTAAACGAGGCTTATAAGCTTTTAAGGGGTGAAATGGCGCATGCTGCATTTCCACCAAATACCAATCAAGATATTTTAAAATAAAAAGGAGTTTGTAAAGCTTATGTTTTTGAGAGATAATTGAATGGATACAATTGTTAATTTAAAAGCTCTTCCTTATCGAAAAGGTGTCGGAATCCTTGTATTTAATCATGAAAGCAAGGTTTGGGTTGGGCGCCGTTTAGGGATAACATCTTATGCAAATACTGAAATGTCTAATTGTTGGCAGCTTCCTCAAGGAGGAATTGATGAAGATGAAGAGCCTTTAGATGCAGCACGTCGTGAACTTTATGAAGAAACAGGTATTCGATCTGTTAAGTTAATTAAGGAGGCAACGGATTGGTTCCATTATGATTTTCCACAAGAACTTGTTGGAGGCGTATTAAGCCGTAAATATCGTGGACAAATGCAAAAATGGTTTGCTTTTCAATTTACAGGGGAGCTCTCTGAAATCATGATCAATCCACCACCAGACGGAAATACAGCAGAGTTTGATCAATGGAAATGGGTTGATTTAGAAGTTTTACCTTCGATGATTATTTCTTTCAAGAAGAACGTTTATATAAAAGTCGTAAACGAATTTCGAGGTAGCCTTAAAAGTTTATAAAAGCTATATGATTATTAAAACCTATTTTTATTAAGATACTTTATCATTGTGTAATATAAGAGAATAATAAAAATAATTCTATTTTATGTAAAGAACTGGAAATGTAAAATGAAAAAGTTATTTAATTTAGTTATAATGTTTACTCTTTTGAGTATTTCTTCTACTGCATTTGCAGCTGTAGATTCAAAATCTACGGCAACGCCAAAACCAGCAGCAGCTACATTACCAAATGGTGCTTCTTCTTTAACGGAAACCTACGGTTTGTGGAGCATTAATTGTGGAATACAAGACGGAAAAAAGATTTGTTTTATGCACCGTCAGGAAGTAAACGATCAGAATCGCGTTGTGGTGGCTATGACCATTATCCTCAATTCTGATGGTAATATATCTGGCAGCTTGACGGTTCCTTTCGGTATGCTTGTTTCAAAGCCTGTTCATTTACAAGTTGATGAGGGAAAAACTGTGATGGATACCAGTATTCGTACTTGTATGCCATCAGGTTGTGCGGTGCCAGTGACTTTTGATAAAAACTTTGTAGCAGCTTTGCGTGCTGGAAAAAAATTGAAGTTGTCTATGACAATTGCTGCTCCAGATGAACCTGCTCTTAATGATTTATTTGTTCAGCTAAATGGTTTTAGTAATGCACTTAATCGTTTGACTGCGTTGCAAAAATAATTTCTACATAAAAATAGACGGCCTTTTTAGGCCGTTTTAATTTTTAGCAGCAGGCTTATATAGGTTTATAAGAGAAAGATTATTGTGTAAGGAATATTAACAATTTTAGATTGTTGATTGTTAATTCTATTTTGATTATTCATCTTTCATTTTAATATTTGTTTATGGAGAGTAGTTATTCATATGTATTTAGAGATGAAAGTTTAGGATGTTTTTATTTTCTATCTCATACTTATGAAAGACGAACAATGAATGTATCGGAGTGTAAATCATCATCCGGTAAATGGTTTTAAGAATGAGTTGTTTATATGTTATCTTCTATTCCATTAATTAAAAGAGGGATAAAAAATGGTTTACGCATTTTTGAAAGCGATAGATCTGATTTTCAATATTTATATTGATATTTTAGTTGCAAGTGTTATTTTTTCTTGGCTTTGTGCGTTTAATATTGTGAATACACGCAATCGCTTTGTTTTTTTAATAGGAGATTTTCTCTATCGTGTTACGGAACCAATTTTAGGTTATATCAGAAGATTTTTACCAAATCTTGGAGCAGTTGATATCTCACCCATTGTAGTATTTATAATCATATATTTTATTCGCATCTCTATGTGGCGCACTTATGCTTATATGTATTTATAAAACACTACGTTAGAAAAATGAAAATGTTTTATCAAGTTAATTCTAATGGTTTGATTTTATTTGTATATATAATCCCGAAAGCATCATTGAATAAAATCACAGGAATTGAATACAGGAACGACGGGAAGAAGCATTTGGTCATACGCCTTCAAGCTGTTCCTGAGGATGGAAAAGCAAATAAAGCATTAATTAAATTTTTGTCAAAGCAATGGAAAATCCCTTCTTCTTGTATTTTTCTTAAAAGCGGCACGACATCTCGCTATAAACAGCTTCATTTTTTTAAACATTTAGAAGAGCTTCAGAGCATATTACAATCTTTAGAAGAAAATTTTAACTTTGAAAAAATTAAATAGTTACATTCTTTTATTGCGGTCAATAGCTTGTTTAATTAAATCATGTGCAAAGTTTTTATCGCGCCAGCCTTCAATTTTTGCCCATTTCCCAGGTTCAAGGTCTTTGTAATGTTCAAAGAAATGTTCAATTTTCTTTAGTGTGATTTCAGGAATATCGGTATAGTCACGGATGTTAACATATTGTTTTGTTAACTTTGGAGTAGGGATAGCAATAATTTTTTCATCCTTACCGCCATCATCTTCCATAATTAGAGCACCAATTGGACAAACATTGATAACACAACCAGGAAGCAATGGACGTGTATTACAGATAAGAACATCAATTGGATCACCATCCTCAGAAAGAGTATGCGGTACAAAACCATAATTTCCAGGATAAACCATGGATGTATAAAGAAAGCGATCAACAAATAATACGCCAGATTTTTTATCCATCTCATATTTTACTGGCTGACCACCGAGAGGGACTTCGACAATAACATTGATATCTTCTGGAGGGATATTACCAATGGGTATTTCATTAATATTCATATCAAATATCCTTTTAAGAGTATATTGAAGTTTAATAGGTGAAACCTTTGATTAAGAATAAGGTTAGGTTAAAATTGGTGAGCGTGTTTTTTCAAAACGTTTTCGTTCATTCGGGTCTAGATAAAGTTTTCGTAAACGAATATTTTTAGGAGTGACTTCCACAAGTTCATCATCTTGTATCCATGATAGAGCACGCTCTAGTGTCATTTTAATTGGAGGAGTTAATTTTACAGATTCATCTTTTCCAGAAGCGCGCATATTTGTTAGCTTTTTTCCCTTTAGAACATTTACTTCTAAGTCATTATCTCGTGAATGGATACCAATAATCATACCCTGATAAACTTTAACACCAGCATCAATAATCATGGGGCCACGATCTTCAAGGTTAAAGAGAGCATAAGCAACAGACTCGCCATTATCATTGGATATCATCACACCATTAACACGACCACTGATATCTCCTTTATAAGGTTCATAGGCGTAAAAAAGGCGATTCATAATTGCTGTGCCACGTGTGTCAGTTAAAAGTTCAGATTGATAACCGATAAGCCCTCGGGTCGGTGCGTAAAAAACGAGGCGGACGCGATTACTTCCTGAAGGGCGTAGCTCAACCATTTCTCCTTTACGCTCGGACATTTTCTGGACGACAACTCCAGAATATTCTTCATCCACATCGATTACAACTTCTTCGATTGGCTCAAGAGTCGTTCCGTTTTCGTCTTTTTTCATCACAACACGTGGACGTGAAACACTAAGCTCAAATCCTTCACGGCGCATATTTTCAATAAGAACTGCAAGTTGTAATTCTCCTCGCCCTGAAACATAGAAAGAATCTTTATCTGCTGATTCTTCAATTTTAAGAGCTACATTACCCTCTGCTTCTTTTAATAAACGGTTACGAATGACACGGCTTGTAACTTTGTCTCCTTCGGTTCCAGCGAGAGGGCTATCATTAACTAGAAAGCTCATTGTAACAGTAGGAGGGTCAATTGGTTGAGCAGTAAGTGGTTGATTGACCGAAATATCGCAAAAAGTATCTGCAACGGTACCTTTTTGTAAACCAGCAATCGCTACAATGTCACCGGCAGTGCCTTCTTCAATGGATTGTCGTTCTAGTCCACGAAATGCCAAAATTTTTGAAATACGTCCAGTTTCTAAAAGTGTGCCATCTTGTCCAAGAACTTTGACACTTTGATTTGGTTTTATAGAGCCTGAATGAATACGGCCTGTAATAATTCTTCCCAAAAATGGATCTGCTTCAAGAATAGTTCCAATCATACGGAATGGCCCTTCTCCTACGATAGGAGAAGACACGTGGCGAGTTACAAGATCAAATAAAGGGCTTAATCCTTGATTTTTAGGTCCTTCAGGGGTTTCCGCCATCCACCCATCGCGGCCAGATCCATAAAGAATAGGAAAATCAAGCTGTTCATCAGTTGCATCTAAAGCAGCAAAAAGATCAAAAATTTCATTGATAACTTCATTAGCACGTGCATCAGGTCGATCAATTTTATTAACAGCAACAATAGGGCGTAACCCTACTTTTAGTGCTTTTCCAACAACAAATTTTGTTTGCGGCATTGGACCTTCAGCGGCATCAATCAGCACAATTGCTCCATCTACCATGTTCAAAATACGTTCAACTTCTCCACCAAAGTCAGCATGACCCGGTGTATCAACAATATTAATTCGGGTATCTTTCCAAACAACAGATGTCATTTTTGCTAGAATTGTGATTCCACGTTCTTTCTCGATATCATTTGAATCCATCATACGTTCACTGATGCGCTGATTATCACGGAAATTTCCTGATTGCTTGAGAAGTCCGTCTACAAGCGTCGTTTTTCCATGATCAACATGGGCAATGATGGCAATGTTGCGCAGTTGCATAAATTCTCTTCTTTTCTTTTAATGAAGCTCCATTTTAGGCAGAGCTTTTGTATCTCTTTATGTATCTACCAAAAAATCTTTTACACGTTTTTTGTAGTTTTGGAAGAGGAGTAAATGTTTTTACAAAAAATGTCTATAAAGGTTCTTAGTATTTTCTTGAATTGATAGAGTTGTACTTTCTCAAAAATTGATAATTTGAAGTGTTGATATGGATTAAGTAACACAATTTTTTCTTTTTATAAAAAATATTTCAGACTGCATAAAAATGTATTTTAGGTTAACCTTTTAAAGTAAAGTTCCAGATAAAATAAGAGAAGCCATAGAAAAATAAATTACAATACCCATGACATCTACTAAAGTTGCGACAAAGGGGGCAGAAGCACTTGCTGGATCAAATTTTAAAACTTTAAGAATAAAAGGAAGCATCGAGCCAGATAAAGAACCGAATGTGACGATTCCTACCAGGGTTGTGCCTACAGTTAGAGAAACAGCAACCCAATGTTCACCATAGTTATAGATACCTAACTGTTGCCAGATAAAAATACGCATAATTCCAATCATTCCAAGTAATATCCCAAGAGACAGTCCTGTTGGAATCTCCCTAATTATGACTTTCCACCAGTCTTTAAGTGTAAGCTCGCGTAAAGCTAATGCACGGATAATCAGCGATGTTGCTTGTGAGCCAGAATTTCCTCCTGAGCTCATAATAAGAGGAATAAATAGTGTGAGGATAATAGCTTTTTCAAGTTCTGTTTCAAAGTATTGCATGGCACTGGCTGTTAGCATTTCACCGACAAAAAGTAAGGCAAGCCATCCACCACGTTTTTTCATCATTTCAAAAAAATTGATTTGCATATATGGTTTACTGAGAGCTTCCATCCCACCAAACTTATAGGCATCTTCACTCATTTCATCGACCATAGTATCAAGGACATCGTCTACAGTTACAATGCCAATGACATGATTGCTTTCATCAACAACTGGAACAGAGAGCAGATCATGACGTTGAAAAAGACGAGCAATATCTTCATGATCAGTGAAAGGCGATATTGTAATAGGGGTATCACGTGTAGGGACATTAAGAATTTTCTCATCAGATGGAGCAAGAATGAGGTTACGAAGTGAAACAGCCTTGAGAAGAGTGCCCATTTGGGGATCAATAACATAGCTTGTGTAAACTGTTTCGCGTGTTCGTTCTACAGCACGAATGTAATTTAGAGTTTTTTTTACAGTCCAGTTTGCTGGAACTGCTATAAACTCAGTCGTCATTAATGCGCCTGCTGTGTGGTCAGGATAACTAGTGAGCTTTTTTAGTTCAGATCGAGTTAAAGGTTTGAGTAAAGCAAAAAGCCGTGTTCGAGTTTCTTTATTCATCTCTTGAAAGACATCTGCAGCAGCATCTGCAGACATACCATCAAGAATTTCAACAGAGCGATTTACAGGCAAAAGTTCAAGAATAGCTGCAGGTTGTTCGAGCTCTGGTTTATCAAAAAGTTCAATAGTATAATCAAGAGGTAGAAGACTAAGAACAGTTACGCGTTCCATAATATCGAGATCATTAATAATATCAATTGAATCGGCATAATGCCGTTTTTTTAACTCTTCAGAGAGAGCCTCAGGAGAAAAATTTTTGCAATCGAAGGCTGTTTTGATTTCAGTCATGATAAAGCACCTTCCGAAGGGTTTGAGAATTATAAATTCAGATATATGGATAAGATGAATAAAAACTATGGAAGGTTAAAAGTCCCTCCCACCTATGTTTCAAGTTAATATTTAAATAAAGTCAAGGATAAATCATAGGCTATAAACAGTTTCATGAATTAAACGAGTGGGAATTTTTATTTTCATTTATCTCCTTCATGGTAAAGCCTTAATATTTCTGATACGAGTATATGGGTGCAAAAGATTTTTTAGAGCATATTAAATAATTTCACAGTATTATCAATTTTTACCGTGAAGACAATTGTTAAGCCTTTAAATTTATTAATTGGAGATGTGTAGCATTATGACAAAAGAAGCAGTGCTGGACTGGAAGGGATTTTCAGGACTTCCTGATTTTTCTTCAATAAGTGATGATGATTTTAAACCCGCTTTTGAGCAAGCACTTCAGGAGGCGGAAGAGGAAATGGAAGCAATTGCAGCGGTAAAAGAATCGCCAACGCTTGAGAATTTTTTGCAACCTTTTGAACTTTCTGGAAAAGCATTGGATCGTGTATGTTCAGTATTTTTTTTACGTTCAGGTGCTCATAGTAATGCGTTGATTCAACAGCTAGAACAACAGTTTGTTGTGAAACTTTCGCGTCATTCTTCAAGAGTTATGATGGATGCTCGGATATTTGAGAAAATAGAAGTGCTCTACAAACAGTCGCAGCAAAATATATATGACAGTGAAACAACACGTGTACTTGAACTGTGGTGGAAAAAATTTATTCATAACGGTGCAAAACTTGATGACAAAGGTAAAAAGCGTTTTGCGGAAATTAATGAAAGGCTTGCTTTTTTAAGTGCTACGTTTGGGCAAAATGTTCTTAAGGATGAAGCCGAGTGGGTATTATTTTTAGAGAAAAAAGATTTGTCTGGTTTACCAGATGATCTTATTGCTTCAATGAATGAAATCGCTCGTGAAAGAGGAAATGAAAAAGCTTATGCACTCACGTTGGCACGTTCAATTGTAGAACCATTTTTAAAATTTTCTCATCGTCGCGATTTACGTAAAATAGCATTTCAAGCTTGGTCAAAGCGTGGTGAAAATAATAATGATAATGATAATCAGTCGATTATTGTAGAGATTATTCAACTTCGAAATGAACAGGCTAAGTTACTGGGATATAAGTCTTTTGCAGATTTGAAGCTTGATAATAATACTATGGCTAAGAGTGTAGATGCAGTTATGGATTTACTTCTGCCTGTATGGGAAAAGGCTAAAAGTAAGGCTGATAGAGAACAGATTGAATTACAAAATTTTGCGAACAATCAGGGAAGAAATGAGTCTTTAGAAGCTTGGGATAGGCGCTATTACACTGAAAAGCTGCGTGGTGAAAAAATTTCTTTTGATGAGTCTGAAATTAAATATTATTTTCAGCTTGATCGCATGATTGAAGCGGCTTTTTGGGTTGCAAAAAAACTCTTTGGGATTTCATTTGAGGAAAAAAAGGCTGTTGCATTGTGGCATCCTGATGCACGTTTGTGGGAAGTCAAAAAACCTGATGGAAGCTTGCTTGGGCATTTTATTGGTGATTATTTTGCACGTTCTTCAAAGAGATCGGGTGCGTGGATGAGTAGGCTACAGCCGCAGTATAAATTGGATGGTGGACAAAAACCTATCATTTATAATATTTGCAATTTTGCTAAGCCTCCAAAAGGAGAGGTAGCTCTTTTATCCCTTGATGATGCATATACACTTTTTCATGAATTTGGGCATGCATTACATGGTTTGCTTTCTGATGTGATATGGCCATCTATATCAGGAACATCGGTTTCGCATGATTTTGTTGAACTTCCTTCTCAGCTTTATGAGCATTGGTTAATTGTTCCAGAGGTATTAAAATCGTATGCAACACATCTAAAAACAGGGCTTCCTATGCCGCAGGAATTGATGGATAAGATTACAACGGCACAAACATTTGATGCAGGATTTTCTGCGGTTGAATTTCTTTCATCAGCTTTAATTGATATGGCTTTTCATCAAAGAGAAACAGTACCTGACCCAATAAGGTTTGAATATCAAGAGTTAAAAAAGTTGCAAATGCCTAGTACAATTATCATGCGTCATCGTCTGCCACACTTTATGCATATATTTTCAGGTGATAGCTATGCTGCAGGTTATTATTCTTATATGTGGGCAGAGGTACTTGATGCTGATGCCTTTCAAGCTTTTGAAGAAACGGGTGATGTTTTTAATTCAGAGCTTGCTGATCGATTAAAGCGTTTTATCTATTCTGCTGGGGGGAGCCGCGATCCAGAGGAGCTTTATAAAGCCTTCCGAGGACGGTTACCAGCTCCAGAATCAATGATTAAAAAGCGTGGATTATGATTTGAGATAACGATATGGTTTTGCACCATGTCGTTATACATCTTTTAAAAGTTGAAATTTTGAGAAACCACTGATTTAATAAAATTATATAAAATAGGCTTTCATTGTTATTTATTCTTAACTTGTAAAGAAAGGTATATAGGAATTTACGGGAAATAAAAATTATCAGCTCGATCTATTTGATGTCCATTCGAATCCGACCATGATTTTTTTATGGAGTTCGGATTTGTTTTATCCGGTAATCGAGTATTCTTTTGTGCCATTTCATAGAGACTCATTGGAGGTTGTTGCTCAATATGATTTAATTTCTTTTGAAATTGTTTAATATCATTGCTAATATATCTGTTTTTATGGATGTATGGATAAGTATTGAAAATCATTTCTAATTTTTTCTCTAAATAAGAGGAAAGTTTTTTCTTTCCCTCGGAAGTAAAATTAGCTCCATCGTTGGTACGGAGTCGTACTGTTTTTCCATGGATATTAGAACCTAAAAAAGAAAATTGACTTTGCGCATCAATAAAGAAAGTCATCCAAAATATCAACAAAATATCCTTTTGCTACTTTTGTTGCATTTTGATATAATTCGTTAAAGGTCCGCATTTTTTGTGTTAAGTTACTATTTTTAAAAGGAGGTTGACAAACCCATATCCATGGTATTTCTGAGTTATAAAGGATTTCAGTAATTCTTTTTTTGTAGGTATTGATCCATTCTGGTTGTGCCGTATTAACTATGTTGTGGTATGTTATGATTGGTTGATTATCATTTGCTCCTATCATCATGATAATAACATCAGGTTTGTTATTATTAATAAGTTCAGAAATGTTTTTTTCCAGGAATAGTGATCTATTCTCACTAATCCAGAATACGTGACTGTATTATCTATTACAATAATATTGTTGATTATCTCTAAAAAGCTCATTGAGTGCATTTGCAATAGAAGAAGCTACAAAATCTCCTATTACAAGAATGTATTTTGCATTTTTTTCTTTTAGTTCTTGTATAGTTTTTTGTTCTATAATTTGCGATGGTTGTTGTTTTTGCTTTTGAGGTTTTAGCGATAACTTAAAGAAGTTTTCTGCTTTGCTCGGGATATGCTGTAATATAGTAAAGTAAGGGTAGGAACAAAAAAGCAGGAAAATAAAATATATTAGGTAAAGGCAAGACAAACATTATACTCCAGGTTATTTTTTTCGAAGAAGAAAAAGAATTTCAGGAGATGGGTATCCAGTAGCTTTTAAATTATGGCGTAGCTGAAAAGCTTTAATTGCTTTTTTAGAAGCAGTTCCAATTTTTCCATCAATTTTTCCAGTATAATAACCAAGTGTAGCTAAGTGATGTTGCAGCTCTTTGCACTCTTTGAAATTAAGGGATTTAAATGGTCTATTCCAATCTTTAACTAACCCTGGTTCTCCAGAAATGCGGTTAGCTAAAAGGGCAACGGCGAAAGCATAACGATCTGCATTGTTATAACGTTTAATAACAAAAAAGTTTTTTGTTACTAGGAAGATAGGTCCTTCTGGCCCGTCTGGATATTTTAACATTGCTAATTCAGATGTTAAAGGAAAAGGATGACCAGTTGCACGTTTTACACCTAAACTTTTCCATTGTTCAAAGGAGCGCCAATCGTTGGAAAAGTGTTTATTTTTTGGTAATTTGACCTCTACTCCCCAAGGGAGGTTAGATATCCAACCATTCATGTGAAGGAGGTTAGCGGCGGTAGCAAGAGCGTCTGGAATAGAGGTCCAAATATCACGCCGTCCATTCCCATCCATATCAACTGCATAGGCGAGATAACTACTTGGGATAAACTGTGTATGTCCCAATGCACCAGCCCAAGAGCCAGTGAGCTGAGAGCGTTTAATTTCTCCACTTTGTAGGATTTTCATGGCAGCAATTAGTTGTGTACGTGCATATTTTTCGCGTTTTTTATCAGCATAAGCTAAGGTTGCAAGTGAACGAATGGTATCACGCATGATATTTTTATTTTCTAAAACTTTTCCATAATTGCTTTCCATTGACCAAATGGCGAGGAGGATATGACGGTCAACACCAAAACGTTTTTCAATTTGTGGAAGCCATTTTCCCCATTTTTGAGCTTGGTATCGTCCTTCCATAATCGCAATATCATGGATGCGTTTATCGAAATAGTTCCATGAAGGATCTACAAACTCTGGTTGGTATGCAGCTCTTTTTAAAACTTCTGGATCAATTGCATTGACGCTTTTAAAAGCCATCTCAAATGTAGATGGTAAAATATTATTGGCTAGAGCCGTTTTTTTAAACTCTTTAATCCAGTTTTTAAAGCCGTCATCGGCATATGAAATAGCTGAAAAACACATTAAAAAAGTATAAAAAATAACGGATAAAGCAATAATCATCCTATTGCAATTTTTAGACTGCTCTGAAGAAGAAAAAGTTTGAAATTCCGTTTTTTGCATTTTTTAATTTCCATTAATGTTTAAGTATTTTATATGCTATAACTTCATTTTTTCATTTGTATTAATTGGCTATTTGAAAAATAATAAGTAAATGTTGAATTAAATTATGTATTTTTATGGAATATCGTTAATATATTAATTTTATTTATTTTAATTACAATTAAAACAGTTAATTAATACATATGGTAAATAAAACAAGAAAATTATGCCTTTTACGGTCAGGAGGATAGGAGTGCGTAAAATTCGGAAAGCAGTATTTCCTGTAGCAGGTCTTGGTACTCGTTTTCTTCCTGCAACAAAAACAATTCCTAAAGAAATGCTAACTGTTGTTGATAAGCCTGTTATTCAATATGTTGTAGATGAGGCACGTGAAGCAGGTATAGAGCATTTTATTTTTGTTACTGGACGTAATAAAGCAGTCATTGAAGATTATTTTGATGCGCAGGTAGAGTTGTATACAGCATTGGCTGAACGTGGGAAAAGAGAAGAGCTTGAGCATTTACAGAATTTACAGCCTTTACCTGGCACGACTTCTTTTACTAGACAACAGAAACCTTTGGGGTTAGGACATGCTATTTGGTGTGCACGTGAATTGGTTGGAGAAGAGCCTTTTGCTTTGCTATTACCAGATATGCTCGTACAAGCTAAAAGAAGTTGTCTTGCTGAAATGATCAGTCTGTATAAGAGGGTCAATGGAGGAAATATTGTAGCGGTTCAGGAGTGTTCTCCTCGAGAAGCACATAAATATGGGATTGTTGGAAAAGGAAAACAGATTGCAAACGGTTTTGAAATTACACAAATGATAGAAAAACCAAAAAAAGGGACAGCTCCATCGAATTTATATATTAATGGACGCTATATCTTACAACCAGAAATTTTTAATATTCTTTCTAATCAAAGACGGGGAGCAGGAGATGAAATTCAATTGACAGATGCAATGGTACGGCTTTCAAATGAGCAGGATTTTTTTGGTTTCCAGTTAGAGGGGTTTACTTTTGATTGTGGTTCTAAAACGGGTTTTATTGAAGCTAATATTGCGTTTTCATTGGCTCGTTCTGATATGCACAGACAAATTTATTCTTCATTAAAAAATTTACTTAAAGTTATTAAAGTTGAAAAATGATATAGACCTCTTGTTTAATTTCGTCTATCAGGGTAGTTTATGACAAGACGACCTTCCCCTCATAGAGTAGCGCCGCAGCAAGGAGCTGTAATATCTGCGTTGAAGACCATTGCAAGTGAAAAACAGGGGCTTGAAGCTCTTGAGGAAGCTCTTCTTGGAAGTCTTTCTTCTTCTTTTAAATCAGCTGTCCAGACTATCTGGAATGCTAACGGTCATGTGGTGATTACTGGTCTTGGTAAAAGTGGTCATATAGGTGCAAAAATTGCTGCAACCTTAGCTTCGACGGGAACGCCTGCTTTTTTTGTGCATGCTGCGGAAGCCAATCATGGTGATCTTGGTATGATCGGATCTGATGGTGTTATTCTTGCTTTGTCATGGTCGGGAGAAACATTAGAATTAAATGGCGTTATAAGTCATGCCGCATGCTTTCGCATTCCACTTATTGCTATGACATCGGGTGAGAACTCTGCATTGGGGCGGCAAGCCGATATTGTTCTGTTGTTGCCAAAAATAGAAGAGGCTTGTCCACATGGACTTGCCCCTACGACTTCAACAATTATGCAATTGGCTGTGGGAGATGCACTAGCTGTTGCTCTTTTAGAAATGCGAGGCTTTACAGCAACGGATTTCAGAACTTATCATCCTGGTGGCTCCCTTGGTGCAAGTCTTAAATACGTTCGTGATGTTATGCATTGGGGTGAGAGTATTCCCTTAGTTATGCAGGGTACCGCTATGACTGAGGCTATGAATATTTTGGTTGAAAAACATTTTGGTTGTGTTGGTGTTTTGAATCAAAAAGGTGAGTTAATTGGAATTATGACTGACTGTGATATGGTTCGCAATCTTCACTCTAATTTTTCGAAATGTATTGTTGATGAGGTCATGACAAGAAATCCGAAGGTCGTTGGTCCAGATACATTGGTTGGTGCTGCAACAGCTTTTATTCATGATCATCATATAAGTGCCTTTTTCGTAGTTGAAGATAAGAAGCCCATAGGTATTGTGCATTTCCACGATCTTTTGCGTATTGGTGCTGCCTGAATTGTAAGAAATGCATTTAATAAAAAAATTATACGGGTATTTTGATACATTTGAAAATAAAGTTGAACGAAAAAAGAGGTGGTTTGTACTTCTACTACAAAATACCCCTTTTATATGTGTTTTTTCGGTAAAGCTTATATCTGTCTAAATTTTCCTTTTAAGAGAAAATTGTAGACCATTACGTGACGTACAAAAAAGCTGTGTTTTATTGTATAAAACCACACAACTTACTCGAGATATTGTGCCACGGAGAATTGAATGTATTTCAATTTCCACCTGTTGAGCACTAACATATTTATAAGTACCTTCTGATAATTTTTCTTCTGTATCTGCTGCTCTTGTTTCAAAAGCACCATTGTGAAAAGAAGAAATAATACCGTTTTCATCAACCCATATACCATCAATTCCTGCCGATGTATTTTGTCGGGAATACTGCAAAAAGTCACAGGATGTCAGAGTGATAGCGGCAATTATAAGACAGAAAATATGGCAAATAATTTTCATTTATTTGACTTAATCCTCAATTTTTACCACATCATTAAATTATTCCATCAGTTAATAAGATAATTTAAATGAAAAGCAATAAAAAAGCAAAAAAATTGGAAAAAAATGTTCTTAATGTTGTATTTAATTGACAACTTGATAGAGCTTGTACGTAAAACACAAGAGGTGAGATATATTCTCATGGTTGGCAGCAGTTCTTATATTAAGCCACTTAATATCTTAAAGGAAATTATTAAGCTATGGTTGGTCCCATTCTTATTGCAAGTGAAGATTACGGGAAACGTGTAGAGCTTTCTGTTATGCTACGAAGCCTTGGTTATCGTGTTATTGAAGCAGAAAATAGTCTACGTACTGTTGATCTTTTACATAGACGTAAAAATATTGTCCTTGCACTCCTTGATATTGTAATGAGTGATTTGAGTGTAAGTGATTTGATCAAAATGATTAGAGCTGCTGGTGTTTTTGTTCCTATTGTTGTGATGGCACAACAAGATAATCAGGAATTGCTCCAGAGAGCTTTAACGGCTGGAGCTATTGACTATTGGATTCATCCAATTACACCACTGCGCTTGAGGGTTACTTTGGATACACTTTCTTTCCTTGCTGCATTGGAGCGCGAAGTTCATTATATCCGGCGGGACAATGAAAATCATTTATGTTTTTCTGATCTCTGCGTAAAGAGTAAGGTGATGCAGGCAGTTTTAGAACAGTCAAAGAGGGCAGCATCTTCTTTACAGAATCTTTTAATAGAAGGTGAGGCTGGAACGGGTCGTGAAACATTAGCGCGTATCATTCATCATGAAAATTTGTTATCTGGGAAGGATTTTATTCGCTTTCAGTGTGTCGCTATTTCTAATTCGAAAGAAGAAAATCGCCAATGGCTTGACAAGTTTTTACCATTAGTTTCTTCCCTTAAAGAGGGAACACTCTGCCTTTGTGATGTTGATCGACTCGAACCTATACAGCAGAAACGCTTTTCATGCTATCTCAAAGAAAGAGAAAAAGATACAAGGAAAAAAAAACCTCCTTTTCGGATTATTGCTATTTCAACGTCGCGTCTTACGGATATGGTTAAAGAGGATTTTTTTTCACAAAGTTTATTTGAGCAACTTTCCCAATTATCCATTAGTGTTCCGCCTATACGAGAATTAAGGGATGACTTTCCAGAGCTTACACAACGTATAATTGATCGAATTGTCGTTGAAACAGGGCGATCGCATGTACATGGTTTGGCAGGTTCAGCTCTTTCCTTGCTTATGCAGTATGATTGGCCTGGTAATCGGGATGAGCTTGAGAATTGTCTATTTCGTGCTGTTTTGCTTAGTGAAGGGCCGTTGTTAACCGTTCGTGATTTTCCACACTTAATGGGAAGTTCGTTAATGAGGGATTCAAATATTATTGATGATGTTCAAGAACATTATGAAAAAGAATCGATACAATTTCTTGATACTGATGGGCATGTCCGTACTTTTGCAGAGATGGAGCGTGATATTATTGAGAAAGCGGTTAAGCACTATAAAGGACGTATGAGTGAAATCGCACGTCGCCTTTGTATTGGGCGTTCTACTCTTTACCGTAAAATAGATGAATTGAAAGCATTTAACAGGCAAGAACAAAAGTAATATCCACAACGAATCTTTATTTAGAATAAGTATGGCTTTCCAAAAAAAATAATTTAGAATAAAATAAGATGAAGGAAGTTAGGTTTTGAAAAGAACATCATCATTAAATGAGAAGTTGCTCTAAATTCCATATAAATTTCATATAAGATTCATTTATTAAATTTTATCAGCCCCTTTTTTTATGTTTTTAAGACTTTATTTCAATTACATAAATAACAGCGATTTTTATGTTCTTTAGAAACCGGAGAAAAAACTTTAATATTACTAAATAATTATTCTTTTCTGAAGTAAAGGATGGATTTTATTTTTTGCATGATTTAAGATAGACATCTATTTGTTCTAATATCATAGTTTGTACTTTTAATAGAAGAATTGTTTGAAAGAGAAAGTATCTTCTTTGATTTTATTAGAAATTGTTACCGATTTTATTATATTTTTTTTGTTTCGTCTATGTTGGCGATTTATACATGTGGTCGTTTTGTGAAAACTTTCCAAGTAAAATGTTCTTACGCATTTACTGTGAAAAAAGATGAAACTAAGCTTGATCGTATGGTAAGTCAGTTAGCGGAAGAAATGGATGGGTTAGGAGTTGATAAAGATGCTCTTTCACTCATTATCAGCAATTTGGATGCTTTTTATGTTCGGGCAGTAACAGCTGCACAGGCGGAGCGCAGCCTTGATCTAATGTATTATATTTGGGATGATGATTTAACGGGTCGCTTGTTGTTAAGTGAAATAGTAGAGGCTGCTGATCGTGGTGTTCGGGTTCGTCTTCTTTTAGATGACATTAATGCTCAAGCACTTGATTTGGTGTACATTGCGCTCAATAAACATCCTAATATTGAGGTTAGAATGTTTAATCCAAGACGAGTACGTAAGGGGGGGATACGCCGTGGCTTGGAGATTATATTGCGAGCGATTAATATAACGCGTAGAATGCATAATAAAGCTTTTATTGTGGATGGTCGGGTAGCTTTTGTAGGAGGAAGAAATCTTGCGGATTCCTATTTTGATGCAGGAAAAAAATCACGTTTCCGAGATTTAGATTTAATGTTGATTGGTCCATCTGTTAAAAAAGTAGAAGTTGTTTTTGATGATTTTTGGAATAGTGCTGTAGTTTCACCAATTCATACTTTGGTTGCTGTGAAAAGTGCAAAAAGCCTTTCATACTGGAGAGATAAACTACAAAGATTTCGTGATTCGGATATTGCTAAAGTTTATTTGAACTATGTCAGTGAGCATATTAATTTGGGGTGTTTTATTAAGACAGGAGAGCAATTATTTTTAGCAAATAAGGTTGTTGTTCTTTCCGATCCTCCAGAAAAAGCATTGAGAAAAAAAGCAGAAAATTGGATTGTGAAAGTACTTTCACAGATTATTGGAGATGCCAAGAAAACAGTTCAGATTATATCGCCTTACTTTATTCCTGGGAAGGTCGGCACACGAAATTTGAGTAGTTTGGTTTCAAAAGGTGTTGATGTTAAAATTTTAACAAATTCCTTAGCAGCTACGGATGTAGCTCTTGTGCATGGTGGTTATGTGCCATATCGTAGAGCATTATTAAAAAGTGGTGTTAAGCTCTATGAGTTAAAACCAGATGGAGGCTCTCATAGATTGCGATTATTTCGATCAAGCAGAGCAAGCTTACATGCCAAAGCTTTTTTAATTGATCATAAAACTGCTTTTATTGGATCTTTCAATTTTGATCCTCGGTCATTTGCATTGAATACAGAAATGGGTATCCTTTTTGAATGTGCGCCAATTGTTGAAAGGTTGGATTTGCTTTTTTCTGAGGAAACGGCTGGTGAAATGAGTTATCGCCTCCGTCTTGGTGAAAATAATCGAATTTATTGGGATTTTATTAAAAATGAAAAACTGTGCAGTATTGATTATGAGCCAGAAAGTAATTTGAGGCGACGTGTATTGGCAAAAATAATGAGTTGGTTACCTATTGAGTCACAATTATAGGTAGGTGACATTCAAAAAATTATTTTATTCTTCTTTTCATTTTGTTTATAACATGGCATAATTTTTCGCCAATCCACAATTATAGAAACCGTAGTTGTGTCATTTTAGGGCTCCTTGCGGTGCTGTGTTATTAAAGGAATTTGGATATGGCAAAGATTATTGAAACAAAGACCGGTGCGATGGCATTAACTTTTGATGATGTACTTTTGCAGCCAGGTCATTCTCTTGTCATGCCTAACCAAGTAGATATCAAAACACGTATTGCGGCTGATATTGAGTTGAATTTGCCATTGCTGTCTGCTGCAATGGATACTGTGACAGAGGCTCGTTTGGCGATTGCTATGGCTCAAGCTGGTGGTCTTGGTGTTATTCATCGTAATATGTCTCCTGCAGAACAGGCAGAAGAGGTACGCCAGGTAAAAAAATTTGAATCTGGTATGGTTGTCAATCCAGTGACTATTGGACCAGATGCAACACTTGAAAAAGCGAAAGCTTTGATGCGGTTTCATGGTATTTCAGGGATACCAGTTGTTGAAAGTGGTGATAATGGTGAAACTGCGGGTCGGCTTGTTGGTATTTTGACGAATAGGGATGTGCGTTTTGCATCAGATCCAAGGCAGAAAATTTATGAATTAATGACGCATGAAAATTTGATCACAGTACGTGAAAATGTTCAGCTAGATGAAGCGAAGTGTCTTTTGCATCATCACCGTATTGAAAAATTATTGGTTGTAGATGCACAAGGTCGCTGTGTTGGTTTGGTGACTGTCAAAGATATTGAAAAAGCACAATTAAATCCAAATGCTGCTAAAGATTCCCAAGGACGTTTACGTGTTGCTGCTGCAAGCAGTGTGGGGGATGATGGGATTGAGCGGGCCGAAAGGTTAATTGATGCTGGTGTTGATGTACTAGTGATTGATACGGCTCATGGACATTCTCAGCGTGTCCTAGAAACGGTTGAGCGTATAAAGAAAATGATGCTTTCTACAGTGGTTATTGCTGGGAATGTTGCAACTCCGCAAGCAACGCAGGCTTTGATTGACAGTGGCGCAGATGCTGTAAAAGTTGGTATTGGTCCTGGTTCTATTTGTACAACGCGAATTGTTGCCGGTGTCGGTGTTCCTCAGCTTGCAGCTATTATGGGGGCTGCAGAAGTTGCGGATAAAGCAGGTATTCCTGTAATTGCTGACGGAGGTATTAAAGCTTCGGGTGATTTTGCTAAAGCCTTAGCGGGTGGAGCTTGTGCTGCGATGATAGGTTCTCTTTTAGCAGGTACCGAAGAAAGTCCTGGAGAAGTTTATCTTTATCAAGGTCGATCTTTTAAAGCATACCGTGGAATGGGATCAGTTGGTGCTATGGCACGGGGATCAGCAGACCGTTATTTCCAGGATGAAGTTCGTGATGAGCTTAAATTGGTTCCTGAAGGTGTTGAAGGTCAAGTTGCTTATAAGGGGGCTATAGCATCGGTGTTGCATCAGCTAGCTGGTGGATTACGCGCTTCGATGGGGTATGTTGGAGCAAAAAATTTGGCAGAGTTTCGTGAAAAGGCAACGTTTGTTCGTATCACTAATGCCGGACTCCATGAAAGTCATACACATGATGTTTCTATTACACGGGAGAGCCCAAATTATCAGAGGCCTATTTAATCAGTAAAAGCCTGAAATTATTTTACAAGTGTTGAGGTCTCAAAGGACATATAGAAGTTAATATTTTGCGTTGTAATTTTATAATAATCTTAGCTCAAAAAGGTAAAGAGAGAATTGGAGGCTAGCACTCCAATCCTTTTGATAGGTAAGTTATAGGAATCAACGTTTTGTAGTTTTTTGTCCTGTCTTTGATGCGCGTTGGCGAGTATGAGATTGATCGCTGTGAGAGGATTTCTTCCCATTAGTTGAGGACGCTGTAGTGTGACAACTTTTAGACGCTGTTGTTTTCCCATTGTTATGAGTGTTCATTATTTTCTCCTTTTAAATTATTCTGGTGTAGAACCAGTATAATAAAAACGGCCTTACCGAATACTGGTTCCAAGCCCTTATAAAAAATTACACTGTATATTTATTATAAACAAAATGAATTTTTTAGATTTTGGTGAGGTAAGTGCAATTTTCTCTAAAATTCGAGGTGTTGGATGTTGAGGTTTATTTAGATAAGGGTATTAAATATCGGTTAAAACGAATTAGCAGAAGCTTTACGATTCTTGCGTTTATAAATTGGAAAATAGATTTTATGGATAGCAGTGTATTTTTAGCATCAAAGTAAAGGTATGAAATATGTACTTTAAAATGACAGATAATATGAACGAATAAAATACAAAATTTTTGGCTACAAAAATCATTAGCTTTAAATACACATTTTTGATGATTTTTAATCAAATGTACTAACAGTGATAAAGACAATTTTTTTACTTAAATTGTTGATAATCTTAAAATTTAAGGGAAAAAATAATGCGATTGGGTGGACGTTTACAAGCAGCAATCGATGTTTTAAAAGAGATAGAAACTCGGCATTGTTCTGCGGCCGAAGCTTTAAGAGATTGGGGACTTTCTCATCGCTTTGCTGGAGCCAGTGATCGAGCGGTGATTGGTACAATCATTTATGATGTTTTAAGGAGACGTTATTCTTTACAATGGCGTATGGATAGTGATGATATTCGGGATATTGTTTTCGGTGTTTTATTAGATACTGGAAAAATGACTATTGAACAAATTGATGGTGAGTTAGAAGGGGATCGATTTTCACCTCAGTTGTTAAATATTAAGCAGCGTGAATCATGGCAAAAACGGCAGTTAATTAATGCGCCAGACTATATCCGTGCTGATATCCCCCAATGGTGTCAAGCTCATTTGTTTCCTGTATTTTTAGATAATTGGGTAACTCAAGCTGCGGCATTAGCAACACGGCCTTCTTTAGATTTACGTGTGAATAGTTTAAAGGCAACACCAGAGAAGGTGCTGAAAAATTTAGCTAAAATTGAAGTGCAGTCTTTATCATGGTTTCGACAAGCTTTAAGGATTGCACCAATCGAAATGTTTAGCCGTCATCCTAACGTACAAATAGAATCTTCTTTTCGTGAAGGGCAATTTGAAATACAAGATTTAGGGTCTCAGATTGTTGCTCACTTGATCGAAATAAAAGCAGGTATGCAGGTATTGGATTATTGCGCTGGTGCTGGTGGAAAAACATTGGCTTTAGCTGCTGATATGAACAATCAGGGGCAGATTTATGCTTATGATTTAGATAAAAAGCGTTTATCTCCTATCGTTGACCGTCTTCGACGAGCAGGTGTTCGTAATGTGCAGTTACGGAAGCATACTGAAGAATTAAAGCCTTTAATAGGGAAGATGGATGTTGTTTTATTAGATGCTCCGTGCAGTGGGACAGGAACATGGCGTCGTCATCCAGATGCAAAATGGCGCTTGACAATGGAACAGGTTAAAAAACGTCAAAAAGAACAAAATAGTATTTTAAATACAGTATTGAGTTATCTCAAGTTAAGTGGACGCTTAGTCTATATTACATGTTCTCTTTTTGTAGATGAAAATGAAGAACAAATTTCTCATTTTCTTCAGCAGCATCCTAATTTTCATCCTATAAATATGCGAGATTTATGGAAGCGACATTTTAATCTTTCGACTGTAAAGCCAACATTTTCAAACTATGGGATGACTTTATCTCCAGCAACAACAATGACGGATGGCTTTTTTTTATCTATTCTACAACAAGAACATTAATTTATATTTTTATGCTTTTTACTTAAAATTTTGCAATAATAATATTTTTCTCATGTTAAGTGGGTTGTGAAAAATGAAAGATTGGATAATAAAACTCGTTTAATAATTTTGGCAATGATTGATTGGTTTCCTATGCATACATCTCGTTCAGGTATTGTTCTTATTATTGATTTTGGTTCACAGGTTACACAATTGATTGCTCGACGAGTACGGGCAATGGGTGTTTATTCTGAAATTGTTCCATTTCAATTGGCTTCAGAGTGGATGAAGAAAATGAAACCTGATGCTGTTATTTTATCAGGCAGTCCTCATTCGACAATTGATAATGATTCACCACGTGCTCCGATGGAAGTTTTTGAAGCTGGTATTCCTGTTCTTGGAATTTGTTATGGTGAACAAGTCATGTGTGTTCAGCTTGGAGGAAAAGTTGAAGTTGGGCATGAGCGTGAATTTGGGCGCGCTTTTTTGGAGATTAAAGAAGATAGCGCACTTTTTAATGGCTTTTGGAAAAAGGGGCATTCTTATCAGGTATGGATGAGCCACGGAGATCGTGTGACGTCTTTACCCAAAGGTTTCCGTGTCATCGGAACATCAAAAGGCGCTCCTTATGCTGCTATTGCTGATGAAGAACGTCGTTTTTATGCGGTACAGTTTCATCCTGAGGTTGTTCACACGCCAGATGGCACAAAATTGTTGCAAAATTTTGTTCATAAAATTTCCGGTCTTAAAAGTAACTGGTCAATGGCAGCTTATCGTGATCATGCAATTGCTGAAATACGCAAAAAGGTTGGAAAAAGTCGCGTAATCTGTGGTCTTTCAGGAGGTGTTGATTCATCGGTTGTTGCTGTACTTCTCCATGAAGCAATAGGAGATCAATTGACATGTGTATT
Organism: Bartonella eidoli; assembly: GCF_036576145.1. Lineage (NCBI taxonomy): Bacteria > Pseudomonadati > Pseudomonadota > Alphaproteobacteria > Hyphomicrobiales > Bartonellaceae > Bartonella > Bartonella eidoli. The sequence continues at coordinate 33,173 of NZ_JBAFWX010000004.1, forward strand.
GGTAGATCATGGGTTAATGCGTAAAAATGAAGCTGAAGAAGTTCTTACTCTGTTCAGAGATCATTATAATATAAAGCTTGTTCATGTGAATGCTGCCAATATATTTATCAAGGCCTTAGAAGGTGAAACAGATCCAGAGAAAAAGCGTAAAACAATTGGCCGCCTTTTTATTGAAGTTTTTGAAGAAGAAACTAAAAAGAGGGGAGGAGCAGAATTTTTAGCGCAGGGAACACTTTATCCGGACGTTATTGAGAGTGTATCCGCTATTGGTGCATCAGTAACAATTAAAAGCCACCATAATGTAGGTGGATTGCCAGAACGGATGAATATGAAGCTTGTAGAACCATTACGTGAGCTGTTTAAGGATGAAGTTCGTTCCTTAGGGCGAGAACTAGGGATACCTGAGCAATTTATAGGCCGCCATCCTTTCCCGGGGCCCGGTCTTGCAATTAGGTGTCCAGGTGCAATTACACGTGAAAAATTAGAAATTTTGCGTGAAGCGGATGCTATTTATCTAGATGAAATTCGTAAAGCTGGTCTCTATGATGAAATTTGGCAGGCTTTTGCTGTCCTTCTTCCTGTTCAGACTGTTGGTGTTATGGGTGATGGACGCACTTATGAGTTTGTTTGTGCTCTTCGCGCTGTAACGTCTGTAGATGGTATGACTGCTGACTTTTATCCTTATAATATGGAGTTTTTGAGTAAAACAGCAGCACGTATTATTAATGAAGTTCGGGGTATTAATCGTGTCGTGTATGATATTACTTCAAAGCCTCCTGGTACCATTGAGTGGGAATGATCATTAGCAGATATTAGTCTAATGTAGAGGTGGTAAAGATTAAAGTGATGGTGAGTGTCTATTTAAGAGCATAATTGGAGAAAAGTTAATTAAAGAGATTTTATTGCCCGATTGTAATGACTATTTTAGAAGCTCATTGGGTTATTGTGATATAGAAATAGATATTTATTACATATAACTATAATCTTAGATACGTTGAGCTTTATCATTAGATGAGGCAATTTATGTGATTATTTTTAGGATAAAGTTATGGGTATTTTGTACTGCTATGCTTGATAATAGAAGTTCATTTTAGATATTAAACTTTTAAATAAGGTTGTATTTAAAACAGCTTTAATAATGGAATAAATTATTAAGGTAATTTAGAGTTTTGAATTATATTTTGTAAGAATGTTTTTTATATAAACAGTCAGGTTTATTTATTTATTAACTAATATTAATTGCTAGGTATAATGGTCGGTGATGCAGTAGAGTTGTGTAAAAGTTTTCTTGTCCTGTATATTACCGTGATATTTTGTTTTTGACTAAAAAAGTTTTTTACAGTTTATAGATTAAAAAGAAGCCATTTTTCTTAATAGTCATCTGCTTGAGTAAAGTTGGAGACAGGTGTGCGTTTTCTGATTATTGGTAAAAATTTCTTGAGATGTTGTGGTAGTATTTAGCGAAGGGACTAATTTTTGCGCCATTTGAGTTGAAATAATGAAAAAGTGTAAAAAGTAAGATAATCTCTGAATATGGTATTGTTATCGTAAAGGTGATTTTTAAACTTCATGATTACAAAGGGTTTTATTTATATCGCACTTTATAAGTGGTAATGACTAGTTTTAAGTGCAAATATTTTAAGAATAGTGCTATTTGTAATTGAATACTAAAGTGATTGGACAAAAGAAAGAAAGATTTTTAGATAATTGTTGTATGTTTGATATGGATTTAGAAAATATCATCTGATTGCATATTATTTACTCTCATTTAAAATTTAGAAGTGTGAAATTTTTATGTTTGAAAAAAAAATTGTTGCGCATCGTGGTGGAGCTAATCTTTCTCCTGAAAATACACTGTCAGCATTTCATAATGCGATTGCATTGAAAGTAGATGAGATTGAGTGTGACGTTCATCTTCTTAAAAGTGGTGAAGTGGTTGTATTTCATGATTTTTATTTAGAACAATTGGTTGGAAAAAAAGAATATATTTATGATGTTGATAATGAAACACGCAAAAAACTTTGTGTGAAAGGAAGCACTGAAGCTCCACCTTTGTTAGAGGAAGTTCTTGATATTTTGAAACCTAGCAATGTTGCACTGCATCTTGAAATTAAAACATGTGGTAACGTTGAGCGCGAATATCTTTTATCTGAAAAGGCGCTTGCATTGATAAAAAGCAGAAATTTAGTAGAACGGGTTTCAGCAATTAGTTTTGATCCTTCTTGTCTTCGCCCCTTCATTGAAGAAGGAATACCATCTGGGCCGTGTATTGATAGTTTTGAAGGTGATATACGAAGTTATTTTTCTGAATGGAAACAATTAGGGTACCGTGATTTAAGTGTGAACGGTTCTGTTGCTTCACAGGATTTTGTTGAATCTGCATTTAATGCTGGATTTACTGTGGGAGTGTGGACAATTAATGGACAAGCTCGATTATCGTATTGGCTTGATATGCCAGTCCACTATATTACAACAGATCAGCCTGACCTTGCTTTACGACTGCGTTCGCAAAAATAAAAACTATTATATTATTCCAAAGACAAACTTCATATTTTTATTAAGATAGTGAGCAGAAGATCAATTGCTTGTTAATATTGCTTACTACGATTTATGAAGTTTGAACTTTACCATAATAATCATTACGTGCGCTTTCCTGTGTTTTTGTTAAATGTGTGAAAGCTGTCATGCGCAACAGTAAAGCTTAATTCTTGGCCATAGTCATTCATAAGACGCTCTTTTGTTTCTATGGTAAATATAATGTCATTCCAACGTGTTAAAATGTGGCACCCTGTTCCTACAGGTTTGATAAGTTCAATTTTTGTATGGAAAACAGGCCCTTTATCTGGGTATTTCCCTAATAAAACTGCTTCAGGTCTAAATGCTAAAAGATCAGTTTCTTTACTACAAGCAAATGGATTGCCCAAATGTTGTTCTAATATTTGACGATTCAAAAAGTTCATCGGGGGAGAACCAATAAACTCAGCAACAAAAGTTGTTGCAGGACGATCATAAATCTCCATAGGGGTTCCAATTTGTTCGATACGCCCTTTATTAAGAACAACTATCCTATCAGCGAGTGTCATTGCTTCTAATTGATCGTGGGTAACATAGAGACTGGTTGTTCCTAAAGAACGCTGTAGCGTTTTAATTTCGATACACATTTGTGCACGTAATTTTGCATCAAGATTGGAAAGTGGCTCATCAAAAAGAAAAACGCGTGGTTGACGTACAATAACACGCCCCATTGCAACACGTTGCCGTTGTCCTCCTGATAATTGTCGCGGTTTACGATCTAGAAATGGCTCTATTTGTAAAAGTTTTGCAGCATGTGCAACACGTTTTTTTATTTCTTCTTTGGGAGTTTTACGATTTTTAAGGCCATATTCTAGGTTACCACGTACTGTCATATGGGGGTAGAGTGCATAATTTTGGAAAACCATAGCGATATCGCGATCAGCAGGTTCACGATCATTAACGCATTCATGATCAATATAAAGCTTACCTGAGGTAACTTGTTCAAGTCCAGCGATAATGCGCAATAAGGTTGATTTCCCGCACCCTGAAGGACCAACAAGGACAAGAAGTTCGCGATCAGCAACGTTTAAATCCAGATCATTAATAATCAAAATGCCATTGTCATATTGTTTTGTTATATTTGACAATTGAATTGTTGCCACAATTATTTCTCCGTTTCAATGAGGCCTTTAACAAAAAGCCGCTGCATAAGAATAACAATTAGAACAGGTGGTATCATGGCAACGACTGCTATTGCCATAAGGATATTCCATTGAGGGTCATGTTGAAGAGATTCTACTATAAGCTGTTTTAATATCACGAGAATAGTTTGGTGGTTTTGATCTGTTGTCACAATAAGAGGCCAGAGATATTGTACCCATCCATAAATGAACATGATGATAAATAAAGCAGCAATATTACTTTTACTAAGGGGTAAAAGAATATCTTTAAAAAACTTAAATGGTCCTGCGCCATCAACACGTGCAGCTTCTAAAAGCTCATCAGGAACAGTTAAAAAAAACTGACGAAATAGAAATGTAGCAGTTGCTGATGCAATGAGTGGAATAATCATTCCGCTATAGGTGTTTATCATTCCCAATTTTGCAATTACAACATATGTTGGAATGATGCGGACTTCGACAGGAAGCATCAATGTGATAAAAATAAGAGCAAAAGCAGTTTTTCGGAAAGGAAAGCGCATATAGACGATTGCATAAGCAGAAAAAAGTGAAATAAGAATTTTTCCAATACTAATGCCAAACGCCATAATAAATGAATTCATTAAAAGTGGCCCTAGTCGTGGAAGACCAAGCTGTGCGAGTTTATCACCAAAGATTACTGTATAGTTTTCTATAGCATATTTCCCCGGCAGGAGAGGAAGTGCTCCTGCGTTAAATGAAGCTGAACTATGGGTTGAAGCAATAATGGCGACATAAATTGGAAAGCAAATAACGATAATACCTACAATTATGATAAGGTGAGTCATAAACTTTAAAATAGGACGATTTTCAACCATAACGTTCTTTCTAATATTGTACGCGACGTTCAACCCAACGAAATTGTATGAATGTTAAGATAATAACCATCAGCATTAATATTACGGATTGCGCTGCTGATATACCAATCATTTGATTTTTAAAGCCATCCTCATATACTTTATAGACGAGGGTGTTTGTAGCGTTGGCTGGTCCTCCAGAAGTTATATTATCGATGATACCAAATGTATCAAACATAACATAGTGAATGTTTATAATGAGAAGAAAAAAGGTTGTTGGTGAAATTTGCGGAAATATTACGGTCCAAAATCGTTTAAAAGGGCCAGCACCATCTATTGCTGCTGCTTCTATTTGAGAACGTGGAATAGATTGAAGACCTGCAAGGAAGAAAAGAAAATTGTAAGAGACTTGTTGCCAGCTAGCAGCAATTACAATAAGAATCATTGCTTGAATGCCGCTAATACGATGGTTCCATATGATGCCTATTTTTTCCAGGATAAAAGGAAAAATTCCAATAGTAGGGTGAAAAATAAACAACCACAATACACCAGATAATACAGGAGCAATTGCATAAGGTAAAAGCAAAAACATTGTATAAGTCTTTTGTGCACGAATAACACGATCCACAGAAACAGCCAAAAGAAGGGATATTGCCATTGTAACAACAGTGACAGAAACAGAAAATATTATGGTTGTAAGTAATGACTTCACATAAATAGGATCAGAAAAGATCGCTACATAATTTTCAAAGCCAACAAATGTCTTAATAAGACCAAAAGTGTCTTCACGCTCAAAAGACAACTTTACTGTTTGAGCTGCAGGCAGCAGAAAAAATAGAAAAGTAACAGCGAGTTGAGGAAAAAGCAGCCAGTAAGGGAGTAGGCTATTTTTAAAGTATGCATGTTTTTCTTGCATTTTAAAAATTCTTTAACACGAGTGTATGATCAAAATAATAAAAGAACTTTTAAAAACTCAATTTTTAGATTGAGTTTTTTCATGTTAAATAGCAATCATAAAATTTAACGATGTGCTTTTTCAAATTCACGGAGAAGTTTATTACCACGCTTAACTGCTGTATCTAATCCTTCTTTGGGAGTTTTTGAGCCATTAAGAACGGCTTCCAACTCTTGATCAAGAATAGAACGAATTTGTGGTAAATTACCAAATCTTACTCCTTTTGAATTAATCGTTGGTGGATTAAGATTGATCTGTTTGATAGCTATATCTGAGCCTGGATTTTGATCATAAAAATGATGTTCTACACTTAATTTATAAGCAGCCTCTGTAATTGGAAGATAACCCGTTTTTTGATGCCATTTTGCTTGATTATCTGTTCTCGCAAGAAATTTAAGAAAAGCCGCTGCTCCTGCATATTCTTTCGGAGTATGACCTTTTAATGCCCAAATAGAAGCACCTCCAATAATTGAATTTTGTGGCGCACCTTCAATATTGTTGTAGTAAGGTAGCATACCAATCCCAACATCAAACTGAGCTTCAGAAAAGATACCATTACGAGATCCTGAGGATTGTATAAAAATTGCACAGTTTTGTGCCATAAACATTGATGTTGCATCTAATGCACCAGCGGGGCCACCATAGCGAAAAATATTTTGATCAGACCACTTTTTTAGATCAGTCCACATACGCACTTGTAGAGGTCCATTAAATGCGAGTTCTGAATTAAGTCCACCAAAACCATTTTCTTTTGTCCCAAAGGGAATATTGTGCAATGCCGAAAAATTTTCTATACCGATCCATTGAGCTGCGTAAGCCATTGTAAAACCACAACTCGCTGCTTTAGATTCAAGAATTTTTTGGGAAAAACTTTCAACGTCCTGCCATGTTTTAGGGGCTTGTTCTGGATTAAGCCCCGCTTTTTTAAAGATATCTTTGTTATAATAAAGGATTGGAGTTGAAGCGTTAAATGGTAGCGACCACATGTGACCCTGAGAATCCGAATAATAATCTCTGATAGCAGGTAAGTAATCCGTAGGGTCAAATTTCTGTTTTGTATCTGCCATAAGTTGATAAATTGGATAAACTACATTTTTTGTAGCCATCATAGTTTCGGTACCAACTTCATAAATCTGAGCGAGAACGGGTTGTTGTTTCCCACGAAATGCTGCGATGAGTGAAGTCATACCCTCTTCATACTCACCACGAAATGAGGGAACGATTTTATATTCAGATTGGCTTGCATTAAAGTCGTTAATAAAATTTTCAGTTTGTTTTCCCAGCTCACCACTCATAGAGTGCCAAAAGCTAATTTTTGTTTGTGCAAAACCTGCTGTTGTTCCGATGATAGTAACCATAAACATCACTATGGAAAAATAAAAGCGACTCATAATTCACCCTTTCTGAAGTGATAGAACACAGATTCCCCTCCTCATAATATTACACATGCACTGCCTCGAAGGTTCCGTTTCAAAAATATATCAAGCCCATTTAAACAGGAACCATCAAAAGGTCAAACGAATTTGTTTATATTGTTGTTAGTTTTCTCTTGGAGATTGGCAGTGTATGTTAATAGGATTGTTGCGGATATTTAATAACAAATGATTTGAATACGGAGCGTATGAAGGGAACTCAGAGGCAGAAGCAGTAATTGCTGGTAATTGAAAAAATATGGTGTATCTGAATTTATAATTTTATGGTTTATAAATTGTTCTTTCGTACATTGTGAGCAATGATATTTGAAAAGTTATTTTCATTCCACTACTTATGATCATGTATTTTAGTGTTTTACTATCGCATCAATGATAGTGGTAACATTATGCTTCATCATATCAAGATACGTTGCAGCGGGGCCATTTTCGTTTGATAATGCATCAGAATATAATGTTCCACCGATTTTTAAACCTGTTTCTTTTGATATTTGTTTTATGAGATGAGGCTTAGAAATATTTTCAACAAATAATGCTGCTGCTTTATTTGTTTTAATTTGTTGGATAAGTTTCGCTACATCAGCAGCGGTAGCTTCAGTTTCTGTTGAAGCTCCTTGGGGGGCGAGAACAGTAAAACCATATTCTTGAGCAAAATAGTTAAAAGAATTATGAGACATTATAATAATACGCCTATCTTTTGGAATGGTAGAAATTTTTTCTGAGATAATTTTTTGCATTTTATTGAGCTTTTGGGTGTAGGCATTGGCGTTATTCTTGTAGATTATACAAGACTTTTGGTCGACTTTGCAAAGAGCAGTCGTGATATTTTTGATATAAATTTTCGTATTAGGAATAGTTTGCCAAGCGTGTGGATCAATTTCGTTTTGATGATGATAGTGTTCGATACCATGTCTTTGATTTTTTATTGTGAGAGGGGGAACATTAGCGCTGACTTCTACAATAAGTGCTTTTGTATCGCTTGCTGTAATGAGTCTATTCATAAAACCTTCTAAATGAAGACCATTGATAAAAATAATATCGGCATTTTTTAGAGCTTGGGCATCATGGGGGATAGCTTCGTAAGTGTGCATATTAGCATTTGGTCCTATAAGGGTGATAATAGAAATATGATTTCCTCCTACATTTTTGACTAAATCTGCAAGAATAGAAAAGCTTGTCACAACCTTGATTTTATTATGAGCAGAAGCAGAAAATGGAAGAAGGGTGAACAACAAGAGAATTCTAAGCAAAACAAATTGAGGCACATTATTTCCTTAAAGTGAGAGGAAAATATAGGAAAAGGCGAGGAAAGCGTGTGACAATAAAACCCCGTGGGCTTATGAGGTAAGAAAAAAGGTAAATAATTCCTGCTACAATAATGATAGAGGGGCCAGAAGGAAGTGATAAATGAAAAGAAAGCAGCAAACCACATGTGCTAGCAATAATTCCTAAAAAAATAGAGAGTATACAAATGGCTCCTAAGCGTGCAAGCCAAAAGCGGGCTGTAATAGCTGGAATCATCATAATACCGACGGAGAGTAATGTTCCTAGTGATTGAAAACCGCCAACGAGATTTAATATCACAAGCCCGAGTAATAATACATGAATGTATTTGCCTAATGGCGAGAGTAGTTTAAAAAACAAAGGGTCGAAGCTTTCCATTACAAGAGCGCGCCAGAAAATACAAAGGCTACATAGTGTGATTAACATTATAGTCATAATTAGCCAAAGAGCCTGTATATCAATAGCAAGCACTGAGCCAAATAAAAAGTGAAGCAAATCAACTGTTGAATCTTTCAGTGAAACAATAATTATCCCTGCAGCTAGTGCGATAAGATAAAATACTGTCATTGATGCATCTTCTTTTTGAATGCTATTTCTTGAAATTAAAGCAGTTGCTGTTGCTACAATTACGCCAGCCAAGATACCGCCAAGTGTCATAGAAATGAGAGAGAAGCCACAAAAAAGAAAAGAAGTTGCAACACCCGGAAGAATAGCGTGGGATATAGCATCTCCTGTCAGACTCATCCCACGCAGCATCAGAAATACACCAACTGGACAGGCGCTAATTGATAAAAGAATCGAACCGATTAAAGCATTTTGCATAAAGTGAAAATCAATGAAGGGAGCAAATAAAAGTGAATACACGTATTATGCTCCAATATAATTACAATCATTGATGGAAGGAAATTTTTCTTGCGATTTGATCTCAGGAGGGGTGGATGAAAGAGGCGATATAATTTGATGAGGAATGTGATTAAAAAACTCTTTTGTTTTTCCAAAAGAAGCATTTTGTTTATTAATTTGTATCATTTTTGGAAAATATTTTTCTACAATGAGGGGGTCGTGTAGTGTTGTAAGAATTGTTCGCCCTTGTTTTTGCCAGTGGGTAATTAAGGCTAAAAGGTCTTTTTGAGTATGATGGTCTACACCATTGAAAGGTTCATCAAGTAAGATAGTGTCAGCATCTTGTATAATAATCCGTGCAAAAAGTGCACGCTGCAATTGACCGCTTGATAGCGTATCAAGTGGTTGTGTAGCAAGTGCTGTAAGCCCAACCATTTCAAGTGCATTTTGTACTTTATGTTGATAGGAACGTTGATTTTTCCACAATCCACAAAAAGACCATAGACCTGTTTTTATAAGTTCTTTTACATCTAATGGAAATGTTTTATCAATTTCGCATTGCTGGGAAAGATAAGCAACACGGTTCTTTTCAGGTTGTATGATTTTACCGCTAATGGGTTTAATTAAGCCAGCAATAGCTTTAAGGAGGGTAGATTTCCCAGAACCATTATCACCAGTTATTGCAACCAATGAACCAGCCACTAGTTTTGCCGAAAAGCCCTTTATAACTACTCTGCTCACGTAACCTAATGTTGCATCGTCGAAATGCAAGCCCATAATTCATACCACCATCATTAGAGGAATACTTTTGCTTCAAATTTTATCTAAGATAGTTATGTTATATAGTTACATATGTCAATAAAATGTTATATTATTACATTTCGAAGCTAAAAAAATTAGATTTTGATAAATAAAAAGATCGTGGAAAGTTCAAAACAAGAGTTGAATTTTTGTAATGAAATATTAAAAATATTACAGAGTTGTAAAAACAAAGTTGTAAAAACAAAATGAGTGTATGTGCGTTTTGTTTGGTATCTGAGCTATTTCAGCAGTGGAAAGTAATTAATTTAATATAAAGTGGTATTTTCACTGAAGTATTTTAGTAAAGATTCTTTTTTATATTTTGTAATTATTATGTCATGAAGGGGAAGATGTTTGGAAACAGCTGCTTAAGGCGTTATCGTAGATCGTTGATTTTTTTGTAAGACGACAGGAGGGAAATGCAATTCAAGCAGGCTATAATTAGGAAAATTCATTATAAGTTATTGAATAATCATATATTCTCACCGTGTTTTTAAATTAGTCAGTTAAGGATATGGGGATTTCGGTTATGTTTGAGAAGCTGTGTATTGCTTGAATTAGGGTATAATTGCACGTATTTGTACACTCACGTACTTGCGTATATTTTCTTGTTTTAGGGATTGTGGAAGTTTTAAAATGTCGATTACTATTTATAGTAAGCCATCTTGTGTCCAATGCGACGCTACACGACGTGCCTTTGATGCTAAAGGTATCGATTATAATGTCGTTGATATTTCTTGTGATGAGCGAGCATATAATTTTGTTCAATCTTTGGGGTATCGTCAAGTTCCTGTAGTTGTTTGTGGTGAAAATCATTGGTCAGGTTTTAGACCAGATATGATTAGTGGTCTTTGTGACTAATGGGGCTTATTGTTTATTACTCAAGTAAAACGGGCAATACTGAGCATTTTGTTTCTCAAATTGACCAACGGCTTTTAAAAATTGATAAAAAAAAATCGTGTGTGTTGGTTAATGAGCCCTATATATTAGTTGTTCCCACATATGCAGATGGGGAAGGGAGAATGGCTGTGCCGAAAGCGGTTATTCGTTTTCTCAATGAGACCGAAAACCGTAGATTAATTCGTGGTGTCATTGGTGGTGGAAATCGTAATTTTGGTCGCAATTATGGTTTAGCTAGCAGGATCATTTCCGAAAAATGCTGTGTGCCTTGCCTTTATCGTTTTGAGCTGCGTGGAACTGATGAAGATGTTATTTGTGTAAAAAAGGGATTGGAGAGATTTTGGAAACAATCGGTATAGAACGGCTGAAAAATCCGGATCAAGTTACGGATTATCATGCACTAAATGCAATGCTTAATCTTTATGATGAAAATGGTCGTATTCAATTTGATATGGATCGGCTTGCAGCACGGCAGTATTTTCTCCAGCATGTTAATCAAAATACAGTTTTTTTTCATAATCTCAAAGAAAAAATAGATTATTTGATAGAGGAAGGCTACTATGAGGAAGCTTTGTTGAGGCTTTATGATTTTTCTTTTATCAAAAGGCTTTTTAAACGTGCTTATGCATTTAAGTTTCGCTTTCCTACTTTTTTAGGTGCATTTAAGTATTATACTAGCTACACGCTAAAAACTTTTGATGGAAAGCGCTATCTTGAACGATATGAGGATCGAGTTTGTCTTGTAGCTTTATATTTGGCGCAAGGGAATAAGGTGCTTGCTGAGAGACTTGTAGATGAAATTATTACAGGGCGTTTTCAGCCTGCAACACCAACATTTTTAAATGCTGGAAAGAAGCAGCGTGGTGAATTGGTCTCGTGTTTTTTGTTGCGTGTTGAGGATAGTATGGAATCAATAGGCCGTTCCATTAATTCGGCTTTACAACTTTCAAAACGCGGTGGAGGTGTGGCGCTATGTTTAACTAATTTGCGAGAAGCAGGGGCGCCAATAAAGAAAATAGAAAATCAGTCTTCAGGTGTTTTGCCTGTAATGAAGCTTTTAGAAGATTCTTTTTCTTATGCCAATCAACTTGGTGCGCGGCAGGGAGCCGGTGCTGTTTATTTGCATGCGCATCATTTGGATATTATGAAATTTTTGGATACAAAGCGCGAAAATGCTGATGAAAAGGTTAGAATCAAGACGCTTTCGCTTGGTGTTATTATTCCTGATATTACTTTTGAACTTGCGCGTAATAATGAGGATATGTACCTATTCTCACCTTATGATATAGAGCGTGTTACAGGGAAACCTTTTAGCGACATTTCTTTAACGGAGCATTATCGGTCTTTTGTTGATGACGCAAGGATTCGTAAAAAGAAAATAAGTGCGCGCGTCTTTTTCCAAACTTTAGCAGAAATCCAATTTGAGTCAGGTTATCCATATATTTTATTTGAGGACACCGCCAATCGAACTAATCCAATAGCTGGTCGTATAAGTATGAGCAATTTATGTTCAGAAATTTTGCAGGTAAGTGAAGCCAGTGAGTTAGAAATTGATTTAACTTATCGTACTATCGGGAGTGATATATCTTGTAATCTTGGTTCCATGAATATTGCAAAAGCAATCGAAGGCAATGATTTAGGGAAAACGGTGGAAGTTGCTATTCGTGCTCTCACTGCTGTTTCAGATATGAGCAATATTGCTTGTGTTCCTTCTATTGCGAAAGGCAATGCGGAAAGCCATGCAGTTGGTTTAGGACAAATGAATTTACATGGTTTTTTAGCGCGAGAACAGATTTATTACGGGTCTCCCGAAGCAATTGATTTTACCAATATCTATTTTTATACTGTGACATACCATGCAATACGTGCTTCCAATTTAATTGCGCGGGAGCGCCAAGCAGCGTTTGCAGGGTTTGAAAAATCTGCTTATGCAGATGGTCGTTTTTTTGAAAAATATATTGAAAAAGAATGGAAACCACAGTTTTCGGTTGTGCAAGAGATTTTTAAACGTAATAATATTGGCATACCTAATCAAGAAGATTGGCAGGAACTTAAAAAATTGGTTGCTGAATACGGTCTTTATAACCGCAACCTTCAGGCTGTACCACCTACAGGGTCTATCTCTTATATTAATTATGCGACATCTTCGATTCATCCTATTGCGTCAAAGATTGAAATTCGCAAAGAAGGAAAAATTGGACGCGTTTATTATCCTGCTCCTTACATGGATAATACAAATTTAAATTTTTACCAAGATGCTTATGAGATTGGTCCTGAAAAAATTATTGATACTTATGCTGCTGCTACGCAGCATGTTGATCAAGGTCTTTCGCTAACATTATTCTTTCCTGATACAGCAACTACACGTGATATTAATCGTGCACAAATTTATGCTTGGAAAAAAGGAATAAAGAGTATTTATTATATACGGTTGCGGCAAATGGCGCTAAGTGGGACAGAAGTGGATGGCTGTGTTTCGTGCAGTTTATAGGAGATAGTCATATGACAAAGATTTCAACAAAGAACCCTGTTGTTAGTGCTGTTAATTGGAATAGATTACATGATGAAAAGGATCTTGAGGTTTGGAACCGCTTAACTGGAAATTTTTGGCTTCCTGAGAAAGTTCCTCTTTCTAATGATATTCCTTCATGGGCGAGTTTGACAGAAGAAGAACGGAAGTTAACGATTCGTGTTTTTACAGGATTAACTCTTTTGGATACAGTGCAGAACACTGTGGGAGCTATTTCTCTTATGGCTGATGCGATAACAGAGCATGAGGAAGCTGTGTTAACAAACATTGCGTTCATGGAGGCGGTTCATGCGCGTTCTTATTCTTCTATTTTTTCAACTTTATGCTCAACAGCAGAAGTTGATGATGCTTTTAGATGGTCAGAAGAAAATATTCATTTGCAAAAAAAGGCCAGGTTAGTCCTTGAGCGTTATGAAGCACATAATCCATTAAAGAAAAAAGTTGCTTCGACTTTGCTTGAAAGTTTTTTATTTTATTCTGGTTTTTATTTGCCTATGTATTGGGCGAGTCGTGCTAAATTGAGCAATACAGCTGATTTAATCAGACTCATTATTCGTGATGAAGCCGTACATGGTTACTATATAGGCTATAAGTTTCAATTGGGATTTGCAAAACTTGATGAAGATAAAAAGAAGGAAATGAAAGATTTTGCCTTTGAATTACTCTTTGATCTTTATAATATTGAATGCAAATATACTGAAGATCTTTATGATAATATTGGGCTAACAGAAGATGTTAAAGTTTTTCTTCATTATAATGCAAATAAGGCTTTAATGAATCTGGGGTTTGAAGCTCTTTTTCCACCTGAAGTTTGTCGTGTTAATCCAGCGATTTTGGCAGCTTTATCACCAAGCTCAGATGAAAACCATGACTTTTTTTCAGGGGCTGGTTCTTCCTATGTCATTGGCAAGGCTGTTGCTACTACAGATGATGATTGGAAATTTTAAGGATTATATGCAAAAAGAAGCGCACGAGGTATATTATTTAAGTCTCTGCGCATTTCTATACATTGAAAGCTATTTTTTTCAAATAAGTTACAAACTTTTTTTTCTTGAGAATAGCCGATTTCAATGGCTATATGACCGTTTTCTTTTAAGTAGTGTGCTGCTTTATATGCGAGTTTGCGATAGAAATTAAGACCATCTTTTCCACCGTTGAGAGCATGCAATGGATCATAAAGGCGTACTTCTTTTGCAAGGTTTTTGATATCTTTTTCTGGAATATAAGGTGGGTTAGAAATAATGAGGTCAAATCGACCTCTTACAGAATTAAACCAATCACTGAGAAGCGGTGTAAAACGGTGTATTACTTCCGCATTTTTTGCATTTTTTGTAGCTGTTTTGAGAGCATCTTTAGAAATGTCGACAGCTACTGCATGCGACTGAGGGATTTGTTTAAGAATTGCAACGGCAATGGCACCGCTTCCCGTTCCCATATCAAGGAATGATATTTTTTTTGACTTTTTTACTTGTTTTTTTAGGAGCGGTAAAACGATATCCACTAGCGTTTCTGTATCAGAGCGTGGTTCTAATGTATCTTGAGATAATGTAAAAGGTATACCATAAAAATCTCGAACTCCTATAATACGGTGAACAGGCTCTCCAGCAATACGTCGTTGAATAAGTTGCTCTAATTGTAAAATTTGTTCAGAAGATAGGCAAAAATGTGGTTTGCAAATTCTATCAGATGCGTTTGTGCCTGTTATCCATTCAACAAGTATTTTTGCATCAAGATTGGCTTCAGGAATTCTTTGAGAATGTAATCTCTCTTGAGTTTTTCGTATGATATTACTGAGAGAATGTTCATTCATTCATTATTTATCCCTCTCTGTAAGAAGGGTAGTCTGGTAGTCGGAGATAAGTGCATTAACAAGTTCATGAAGGTCTCCTTCTAGAATACGATCAAGCTTATATAATGTAAGATTAATTCGATGATCAGTGATACGTCCTTGTGGAAAGTTATAGGTGCGAATACGCTCTGACCGATCACCAGAGCCAACTTGGTTCTTACGGGATGTTGAACGTTCATTTTCTGCTTTTTGCCGCTCAATATCAAATAAGCGTGCACGTAAAATTTGGAGTGCACGTGCTCGATTTTGATGTTGCGACTTTTCTGCCTGCACAACCATAATCCCTGTTGGAATATGTGTAATACGAACAGCTGAATCAGTTGTATTAACATGCTGTCCTCCCGCTCCAGAGGCACGCATCGTATCGATGCGGATATCTTCTGGGCGGATTTCAATATCAATTTCTTCGGCTTCTGGGAGTACCGCAACGGTAGCTGCAGACGTATGAATGCGTCCACCTGTTTCTGTTTCAGGGATACGTTGCACACGGTGAACGCCTGATTCAAACTTTAATTTAGAAAATACACCTTTTCCTGAAACGGTAGCAATAATTTCTTTATATCCACCAACATCACCCTCGTTAAGAGAAACAACTTCAACCTTCCAGTTATGAGTACTGGCATAACGCTCATACATACGAAAAAGATCGCCAGCAAAAAGTGCTGCTTCTGATCCTCCTGTCCCTGCTCGAATTTCAATAATGGCGTTTTTTTCATCAGCAATATCTTTTGGTAAAAGAAGAATTTGAAGCTCTTTTTGAAGCTGTTCCATTTTTTGAAATAACGGTGGTAATTCTTCTTGAACAAGGTTACGCATCTCTACATCCGTTAATTTATCACTGATTATAGCTTCTAGTTCTGTGATTTCTATATCAAGGGCATTTAATGCTCGTATAGATGTGACAATTGGCTGTAACTCTGCATATTCAGAAGCTAATTTTACGTAAGTCTCAGCATTTGGGCCTTTAGCCATTTGACTCTCGATTACTTCAAAGCGCTTTTCAAGCTGTCTCATACGATCTTGTGGTAAAGAAACCATGATGATATTGGCCTAGTTTGTTATAATCGTTGATTGATGACTTTTTAGTATCATATAATAAAGGGTAATAAAGCAGAAAGATTTTATTGCCAACGAAAACTGTAGATTTTTACAGTAAATTTATTGTAACATTCAGTTTGTATGCAGAACTTTTTGATTATATTAAAACAGTATATCTAAGGATGGCGTTTTTTTCCGTAAAGTTCAAGACGATGATGTATGACATCATAGCCAAGTGATTTAGCAATTTCTGTTTGCAATTTTTCAATAACCTCAGATTGAAATTCAATGACCTTACCCGTTTCTACATCAATGAGATGATCATGATGTTTTCCATCTGCTTGCTCAAAACGGGATGGTCCACCACTAAAAGTATGGCGATGAATTGTTCCACTTCCCTCTAATGTTTTCATAGTTCGGTAAACAGTTGATAATGAAATACTCGGATCTATTTTGTGGATGCGCTGAAAAATCTCAAACGCATTTGGATGGTCATTGGTCTTTGACAGAATATCAAGAATAATGCGTCTTTGGCGTGTGACTCTTAAACCTGCAGTGCGTAATTTTTTCTCATAATTCTGCTTTTTATTCATTTTAATGTCTACTTTTCAGATAAAGGCCCCATGGCAGTGTTTGTATTTTTTTTCTGAACCGCAAGGACAACGCTCATTGCGTCCAACCTTTCCCCATGTTGTTAAATCATTAGGGTTTCGGTCTTTAGGGTCAATTATCCTATTGTCTTTTGGCTGAGTTAACAAAGTGGGGTTATTTTCCTGATCTTTACTAATGGGAGCTTGATCTGTCTTCACCTGCAAAGATGTGAGCGATTCTATAGGCTGTTGAGCGATTTCAAAACACATTACCTTAGAAGAAACATTTTTGCGTAAGTTTTTAAGCATATTTTGAAAGAGTTCAAATGATTCTGTCTTATATTCATTAAGAGGATCCCGTTGTGCATAACCACGAAAGCCAACAACAGAACGCAAGTGATCTAAGTTTACTAGATACTCACGCCATAATGTATCAATAGTTTCAAGTAATATAGCTTTATGGAAATAAGCCATAATTTCTTGAGGGTAGCGTTCAGAACGTTCATTTTCAAATTTTACAATAGCATCTGATATGCGCTCTAAGATGATTTCTTTAGATATCCCGTCTTCTTTTGCCCATTCCTCTACTGAAAGTTCGAGGTTAAAGAGCTGATGAAGTTCTTCTTGTAGGTTTTTTACATCCCATTTTTCAACATATGTTCCAGATGGAATATAGGTTTCTACTAAATCTTCAACTACTTCATCACGCATTTCAAAGATCATGTCAGTTAAATCATCTGCCTTCATGATCTCCATACGCTGCTCAAAAATAACTTTACGTTGATCATTCATTACATCATCGTATTTTAATAGGTTTTTACGAATTTCAAAGTTTCGTGCTTCGACTTTTTTTTGAGCTTTTTCGAGAGCTTTGTTAATCCATGGATGGATAATGGCTTCATTTTCTTTCAATCCGAGCTTTTGTAGCATGCTATCCATGCGGTTTGAGCCAAAGATACGCATAAGGTCATCTTGAAGAGAAAGAAAAAATTTAGACCGTCCCGGATCGCCTTGGCGACCAGAACGTCCACGAAGCTGGTTATCGATACGGCGACTTTCGTGACGTTCAGTTGCAATGACATAAAGGCCACCAACAGCTAATGCTTTTTCTTTGAGTTTTTGAACATCTTTTTTAATCTCTTCAATTTTAGTGTTACGCTCTATCCCCTCGGGAACATTATGCAATTCTTGCCGAATACGCATTTCAACATTACCACCAAGCTGTATATCAGTGCCACGACCGGCCATGTTTGTTGCAATGGTTAAAGCGCCAGGAACTCCTGCTTGTGCAATAATATATGCTTCTTGCTCATGATAACGAGCATTTAACACTCTAAAATCAGTAATACCCTCTTTTCGTAAACGTTCTGCCAATAGTTCTGATTTTTCAATAGAGGTTGTTCCAACAAGGATAGGCTGCCCTTTTTCATGTGCTTGACGAATATCACGCACAATAGCCCGGTATTTTTCTTCTGTTGTTCGATATATCTCATCATCTTCATCATGGCGCTGTATTGGTAAATTTGTAGGGACTTCAACAACATCAAGATCATAAATACTGCTAAATTCTTCAGCCTCTGTTGCGGCAGTACCGGTCATTCCAGATAACTTTTCGTACATACGGAAATAGTTTTGAAAAGTGATAGAAGATAATGTCTGATTTTCTGGTTGAATAGCAACATGCTCCTTGGCTTCTAATGCTTGATGAAGCCCTTCAGAGTAACGTCGACCTGGCATCATACGACCCGTGAACTCATCAATTATGACAATTTCACCATTGCGAACAATATAATCTTTATCGCGAATAAATAATTTATGGGCTTTTAAAGCATTATTGACATGGTGGACGATAGAAACATTTTCTATATCATAGAGACTTTCACCTTTAAGATAATCAGCTTGTTTGAGCATTTTTTCAATTTTTTCAGTACCGATTTCAGTGAACGTCGTTGTTTTTTGTTTCTCATCTATTTCATAATCTTCTGGAATTAACGTAGGGATAAATGTGTCAATGAGATTATAGAAATCGGTGCGATCTTCTAGAGGTCCAGAAATGATAAGGGGAGTACGCGCTTCATCGATGAGAATCGAATCAACCTCATCAACGATCGCATAATGATGTCCGCGCTGAACCATTTGACTCTGATCAAAAGCCATATTGTCACGAAGATAATCAAAACCGAGCTCATTATTTGTTGCATAAGTAATGTCACATGCGTAAGCTGATCGACGGGCATCATTATCAAGATCATGGAGAATTACGCCTGTTGTGAGTCCTAAAAAGCTATAAAGTTTTCCCATAGTCTCAGCATCACGGCTGGCAAGATAGTCATTAACTGTAACGACATGAACACCTTTCCCTTCCAATGCATTGAGGTAAACTGGTAGCGTTGCCATTAATGTTTTGCCTTCACCGGTACGCATTTCAGCAATGCCTCGGTCATGAAGAACCATTCCACCAATGAGCTGTACATCAAAAATGCGCATATTATAAACACGTTTTGCTGCTTCGCGAACAGTTGCAAAAGCCTCTGGTAGAAGTGAATCGACAGTTTCACTTTCTGCTAATCGTTTACGGAACTCATCAGTTTTCTGGCAGAGTTGCGCATCACTTAATTTTTGAAACTGCTCTTCTAATGTATTAATTTTTATGATTTTTTGGCGAAAAGCTTTGAGGCGGCGCTCATGAGTTGAGCCAAAAAATTTACGTACAAAAACGCCTAAACCGACCATTCCTGGCCCTTTCTTTTATTTGTTGTCATTATAGTTGGGTACTGCATATATTACCCCTATATTTTGCATCTTCCAAGGGACTTACTACAACTAAATACAGATAATATTATTATATGCGCAATCTTTAACTTCAATTATTTGAAGTAGAAATAAGGGGATAAGTGCGTTGTGTCAACTTCAGTAATGCTCTTTAGTTAGCACATTGTAGAGTAATTTGGAGTATAATATGGCATTTTTTTGTTTTCATGAATTTGAGTATGATAAACTAAATAAAAAAAATTTATATTTTTTTAACGAAATTATTCATTTATCTATGTTTAGAGATTTTAAATGCTATGATAGAAAATTAACATTGGACGTGCACTCATCTTTAAGGAGTATATTTATGAAATTCAACTTTATCACGCTGCTTTTGGCATCTACTTTATTGGTGAGCACAAATTTAGGAGTAATGGCTCAAGAGAAAGTAAAGTCTGCATCGAATGATTTAAAGGCTTTGGAGAAAGATTCTGCAAAAACAGTTTCTCCTTCTCATGTTATGGCGGTTATTGATGGGAAAAACATCACGGCGGGACAGTTAGATGAGTTGGCGCTTGAAATAAATCCAAATTTAGCAAGTATTCCTGAGGAACAACGTCGTATAACGGTTTTGAAAGCCTATATAGATATGCAAGTATTGACTAAAGAAGCAATTAGCAAAGGTATAGATAAGACTGAAGCTTATAGTAAGCGTATGGCAATTATGCGCGATAATGTTCTTCAGCAGCTTTATTTCAAACAAATGGTTGTTGATAAGATTTTAGATACTGATTTGATAGCCTTGTACGATAAAGAAGTTGCGGCTTTACCTAAAGAAGATGAAATTAAGGCTCGCCATATTGTAGTTGGAACAAAAAAAGAAGCAGAAAATATTATTAAGCAATTAAATAAGGGAAAGAACTTTGAAGAGATTGCGAAAAAAAGTTCAATAGATGGTTCTGCATCTGTTGGGGGTGATCTTGATTATTTTAGTCATGGACAAATGGTTAAACCTTTTGAAGATGCTGCATTTAGTTTAAAAGTTGGAGAATATACTAAGCATCCTGTTGAAACCCCTTTCGGTTGGCATATTATAAAGGTGGAAGATCGTCGTTTAAAACAGCCTCCTGTCTTTGATGATGTAAAAGAGATGTTGCGTACGCAGCTTATAAAAGAGCGCTACCAAAAACTTATTACTGATTTGCGTAGCAAAATGGATGTAAAATATCCTGATGCGCATGTTGCAGAGCTTATGAAATCACTTAATAAAAATGGTATATCGTTGTTAGGTGATACATCTAACGAAGAGGAAGACGCAGAATAGTACTTTAATAAGCTAGGCGATTTGTACATTTATTTTACTCAAAGAGCCTGGCTATTATTTTGAGATATAATACAATATGCGGGGCTTCTTTATTTTTATGGGAAATATGCTGTGGCTTTTAAAATGTTGCCTTTATTCCCTCCTGATATACAGGAGCTTCCGTCATTATCTGGTGTACGGATAGCAACAGCTGAGGCTGGGATTAAATATACAGGTCGTACAGATCTCCTTTTTATTATCTTTGATGAACCAGCAAGTGTTGCAGGTGTTTTTACGCGTTCAAAATGTCCTTCTGTTTCTGTTGATTGTTGTCGTGCATCGCTTTCCTATGGAGTTGCTCGGGGTGTTGTTGTTAATTCCGGAAATGCAAATGCTTTTACGGGACGTAAAGGGAAGCAAGCGGCAGATGCAATAATCCGCTCTGCAGCAGATACTTTGAAGGTTAAAGAACAAGAGATTTTCATAGCGTCGACAGGTGTTATAGGGGAGCCGATGGATGCATCTTGTATTGTAAATCTTTTACAGCATATGGAGAAAACAGCAAAAGAAGGCAATTGGTTGGAGGCTGCTAAAGCTATTATGACCACCGATACATTTCCAAAGCTTGCAACACGCAGTTTTAATTGTGGAGGAGAGATTGTTACCATTAATGGAATTGCTAAAGGCGCTGGCATGATTTCACCAGATATGGCAACCATGTTGTCTTTTGTGGTAACTGATGCGGCGATTTCTTCAGATATGCTTCAATCCATGCTCTTGGAAGCAGTTCAGAACTCTTTTAATGCGATTACTGTTGATAGTGATACCTCAACATCAGACACACTAATGATGTTTGCTACGGGAAAAGTGAGGGGAAATTTCTCCTGTCTTACCAGTAAGTTTGATCTGCGTTATAAGGTATTTTTGCAGAAATTGAGTGAGCTTTTGCACGAACTTGCGTTAAAAATTGTTTGTGATGGTGAGGGAGCACAGCATTTAATTGAGGTTAATGTTATTGGTGCCACGACAGATAATGCTGCCAAAATTATTGCTCAATCAATTGCAAATTCACCTCTTGTAAAAACAGCTATTGCTGGTGGAGATGCTAATTGGGGACGGGTGGTTATGGCTGTTGGTAAAGCAGGTGTTGAAGTCGATCGTGATTTATTGGCTATTTGGTTTGGTAAACATCGAGTCGCTGTCAATGGTGAGCGTGATCTTGGTTATAGTGAGGAGGCAATTAGTGCTTATATGCGAGGTAAGCATATTTCAATTTGTGTTGATATCGGTTTGGGCAAAGGGAAAGCGACAATTTGGTCTTGTGATTTGACAAAGGAGTACGTTATGATAAATGCAGATTATAGGAGTTAATTAGATTCATTATAAATTAAATATCAGGTGTCTGTAGAGTAAAAAAATAGGCAAAGAGTTGTATTTTACATCTTGGAAAGGACAATCTGATAAAAAGATTATCATTGTTACTTCCATGTTAAAGGGTAATATGCATATAAAAAATTCACTCCTTCTTGTTGTTGCGTGTGCGCTATTGAATAAAGATAATTGTGTTTTGCTTGCAGAGCGTCCTCAAGGAAAGCCAATGGCTGGTTTATGGGAGTTTCCTGGTGGAAAGGTTGAGCAAGGTGAAACTCCAGAAGCATCGTTGATCCGTGAGTTAGAAGAAGAGATTGGTATTCAAGTTCTGCAGAATAATTTGTTGCCTTTAACTTTTGCAAGTCATAGCTATGAAACATTTCATCTTTTAATGCCGTTATATCTTTGTTACCATTATAGTGGTGTGGTACGAGGGCGAGAAGGACAAAATTTAAAATGGGTTTTCGTTGGCGATTTGGATAATTACCATATGCCTGATGCCGACAAGTTATTGATTAGGGTATTGAAAAATCTTTTTTTATAGTGTGTTTGTAGGATAGGAGTAATGCTTTTAGGTGGAAGTGTTTTCTTTTTTAGTAGAAAAAGTTTACAGGAAAAGTAATTTTTACACAGTAAATTTTGCATTATTTATGCAGATTTTTGCTTATCCCTTCATTTTAATTTCAATAAAATCTCTTTGTATTTCATATTTTACCGTATGTGTTTAAGCGTAGAGTAAATCTTGTGAATCTTCGAAAAATAATTTCATTTTTAAAAACTGCTAGTAGTGTTTAAATTAAGGCTTTTAAAATAATTTTGTTAAAAGTGCGGTACGCCTTATATTTCTTCTAGATATTACATATTATTTGCAAGCCATATACGTTAAGTGCAAGGCAGTGGGAGAACCAATGACATTTAAGTTTTTTATCAATTTATTTCTGTTTGTTATATTGTTGATATGGCTTGTACAGAGTCAGAAAATGAAATGGAGTCTTTCGCTACGTGTTATGTTAAGTCTTGTTCTTGGCTTGGTTTTTGGGAGTATCTTGCAATTAATTTATGGTGAGGGTGACGTTATTCTACTAAAGTCTGTTGAATGGTTTAATATTGTTGGAGATGGTTATATCTCATTATTACAAATGATTGTTATGCCATTGGTTTTTATTTCTATTGTTTTAGCTGTCGCTCATTTACATTCTATTTATGATGTTGGTAAAATTAGTGTGGTGACAATTGCTATGTTGCTTGTTACAACTGCCATCGCAGCATTAATTGGTGTTTTTGTAGCCAACTTTTTTGGATTAACAGCGAATGGTTTGGTACATGGAGGAGAAAATGTTTCTACTCTTTTTTTGCCGCATTTTTCTCAATTAGAGAATATAAATGCACCAAAGATGATCTTATCTTTTATTCCTAAGAATCCATTTGCTGAATTAGGTGGGATAAAGAGGACATCTGTTATTAGTGTTGTCATTTTTTCAGCATTTTTAGGTGCTGCAGTTACCCTCTTAAAGAAAGATGATCCAGAAAAAGGGGAGAAAGCACTCTCATTTGCGCAAGTTGCACAGGCTTGGATTATGAGGTTGGTTCGTATTGTGATTTCTTTAACACCTTATGGTATTTTTGCACTTATGACAAAGTTAGGAGCAACTTCAAATATTGCAGATATTTTAAAGTTATTGCTTTTTGTTATTGCTTCTTACGTTGGCATTATATTTATGTTTGTTATTCATGGTATATTACTTAGCATATCGGGAATTAATCCGTTTCGTTTTTTCAAAAAAGTGTTGCCTGTTTTAACATTTGCTTTTAGCAGCCGTTCAAGTGCTGCAAGTATTCCTTTAAATATTGATGCACAAACACAGTGGATTGGTGTTCCACAATCTATTGCAAGTTTTGCAGCCTCTTTTGGAGCAACAATTGGGCAAAATGGTTGTGCAGGGCTTTATCCAGCAATGCTGGCTACTATGATAGCACCGTCAGTAGGAATTAATCCTCTCGATTTTACTTGGATTATTACGCTTGTTGGTGTTGTAACATTGAGCTCTATTGGTGTTGCTGGTGTTGGAGGTGGTGCTATTTTTTCTGCATTAATTGTTCTACCAATTATGGGGCTTCCCGTTTCTTTAGTTTCTGTGCTCATTTCTATTGAGCCATTAATTGATATGGGTCGTACAGCTTTAAATGTTAGTGGCTCAATGTTAGCAGGAACGATAACAAGTCAGATGTTGCGTACAACAGATAAGAAAATTTTTGATAAATAACTTTTATATAGAAGCTATGGTTTGGGGGATTGTTTTCCTAAAAAATCTGCAAGAGATATTTGAGCTGAGCCTGGTTGCATAGGTTTTTGTTGGCTTTTGTGAGGAGCCCAACCAGAGAGCCAGATAAAAGAAAAGTGTGCACGAATACGTCCATCAGGGTCACTAAATTGTTTTGCATAAATTTCAGCAGCTCGAAGGAAAAAGCGTTTAGATACAGGACGTCGGGAGCGATTGATAAGAGCGTTTTGCATCCCCATAGATTTAAGGTCGTGCATGAGGTCAAACATTGTATCATAGCGTATAGTGATATTCTCAATATCTACAACAGGTAGAGAAAAACCAACGCGTTGTAAAAGAGCACCTGCATCACGAATATCGGCAAAGGGATAAACTCTAGGACTAGCTCCATCATAGAGTTCCATTTCAGCTTGTAGCAAGCATTCACGTAATTCAATTAGTGTGCCAGTTCCTGCCATAACAGCAAGAAATAAGCCATCTGGTTTTAGAATGTTTTTTATTTGACTAAGAACACCAGGGGTATCATTTGTTAATTGTAGTGAAAGAAGAGAAACGATGAGATCACAATAATGTTGAGGAAAGTCAAGAAATTCTCTATGACGTAGGTGGAATTTTTTATTATGATTTTGATAAAGTGTATCAGTTTCTACTCGTTCTATACGACAGACCTTGCCAGATTTGATTAAAGCTTGTGTAGCAAGGTCTGTGTGGCTGTGTAGATCCAGTCCCAATGTGAATAGACGATTGACAGTCTTTAAACGTTTATAGAGGTCTTCTGCCATGTGGGACAGTAAGAAATCATACCCTTTATTTGCTTTTTGGAAAGCTCGCTTGCGGTATTTTTCAATAAGATCATAATCAAAAATTAAAGAATGTGGCACGTTGTTGAGTACTTTTCATCGTGTGATATAGTATGGTGAAGAAAATTCATGTTTGTTTATGTTCTGTCAAGTCTATGATGAGAAAAAAAACGAGTTTATAAAAGACAAGCACAATTAAATTTTCTAATACTAAACTCTTTTATGTATAAATTTATAAAGGTTTGTATCTGTGATGCTATGCCTAAAACATAATTTTAAATGGGAAGGATAATTGAAGAAGTTAATTAAGATATTGATAGAAATTTTGTATCCACCGATTTGTATTGGATGTCAGAAAATGGTTTCTGCTTATGGGACTGTTTGTTCTGAATGTTGGAAAGATCTACAATTTATCACCAAACCTTACTGCCCCATTATGGGCATTCCTTTTGCTTGCGATATGGGGGATGGCTTTCTTAGTGGTGAAGCTATTCAAAATTCATTACCTTTTTCACGTGTTCGTTCAGTCGTTGTTCATAAAGGTATAGCTCAAGCTTTGGTAGCACAGTTGAAATATGGTGATTATGTAGAGTTAGCATCTTTTATGGCAAATTGGATGATGAATGCAGGGCGTGAGATTATTGAAGATTGTGATGTCATTATTCCTGTTCCGTTGCATTTTTATCGTTTTATAAGACGGCGTTATAATCAATCTGCTGAGCTTGCTCGTTACATTGCAGTAAAAAAGAAAAAAACTTTCAAGCCGAGTTGGCTTGTACGTTGTCAACATACACGCCCACAGGTCAATTTGTCTGCTAGGGAAAGAAAGTTTAATGTCCTAAATGCTTTTAAGGTCCCCCGTAAATTTCAAAAACATCTAGTGGGCTGCTCTATTTTATTAATTGATGATGTTTTTACAACAGGAGCCACAGTCGCCGCAGCTACTACAGCACTAAAACATGCAGGTGTACGGAAGGTTGATGTTTTAACATTTTCACGTGCTTTAGAAGAGGGGCCTATTTCTCCTAACTCTTGAGATATGCTGAAAATTGATTATATGCAGAAGATATAAGAGGAGAATAATATATGGAAAAAGTAATAATTTATACACGCCCTCATTGTCCTTATTGCGAGAAAGCACGCGATTTGTTTGATAAAAAAGGTGTACAATATACAGATATTGATGCCTCAACTTCTCTTCGCCAAGAAATGGTACAACGAGCAAATGGACGTAATACGTTTCCACAAATCTTTATTGGCAATTATCACGTTGGAGGGTGTGATGATCTTTATTCTTTAGAAGTTGAAGGCAAATTGGATCCCTTGCTGAAAACCATAGAGAAGTTATGAGGTATGATCTTATTATTAAGGTCGTTTAGCGAGAAGTATGTAATTAACATCCATATGTTTTGAACGATTCCAGCTGTCCGTTAATGGATTATAGGTAATACCTATTTCATCAGTGACAGCGAGGTCGTTTTCTGATAAGAGTTTTTTAAGTTCGTAGGGTTTTAAGAATTTTTTATAATCGTGAGTTCCTTTTGGAAGCCAACGTAGTATGTATTCAGCGCCTACAATAGCTAATCCCCATGCTTTCCATGTACGGTTAATTGTTGAGACAAACATCAGCCCTTGTGGTTTGAGCATTTTTGCTGTAGATTCAATCAGGAGGTTAACATTAGAAACATGTTCAACAACCTCCATATTGAGGATTATATCAAATTTTTCTTCTTCATTGGCAAGCTCTTCTGCAGTAGTGGTACGGTAATCAATTGAAAGATCATTTTGGATAGCATGGAGTTTTGCTACTTCAATATTCGTGCGTGCAGCATCGGCTCCTACTACCGTAGCGCCAAGACGTGCCATGGGTTCGCATAATAAACCACCCCCACAACCGATATCAAGAATTCGCAAATTTTCGAATGGTGTAAGTGAAATAGAATCACGATTAAATGCTAGACAGATTTTTTCTTTAATATAAGAGAGGCGTGTTGGATTAAATTTGTGGAGCGGTTGAAATTTTCCTTGCGGATCCCACCATTCAGAAGCAATACGCGAAAAGTGGTCAATTTCACTTTGATCAATTGTGGTACATGCCTCATCTTTCATATTATTCTCCTTTTTTTAGTAATTAAGTCAAGAGAGTTTTATCAAAAGTCAAGGAAAATCTAACACAAATATATTAGACTTGCACATATGATAGATATTAGATATGTCAAAAAGTAGCTTGCTGACACGGAAGTAAGGCCTTATTCTCGCTGTCACTTGCAATACGAAATAATCAAGATGAGAGTGTTATTGATGGCACGTATTGTTATGAAGTTTGGCGGAACGTCTGTAGCAAATATTGAATGTATCCATAATGTTGCGCGGCATGTCAAAAGAGAGGTAGATGCAGGCAATGAAGTTGCAGTTGTAGTATCTGCAATGGCAGGAAAAACCAATGAACTTGTTCAGTGGACGCGTGATGCTTCACCAACATATAAAGACGTTTATGAATATGATGTTATTGTTGCTTCTGGTGAGCAAGTAACGGCAGGTTTATTGGCTCTTACCCTCCAAGCAATAGGGGTGAATGCTCGTTCGTGGCTTGGTTGGCAAATTCCTATTTATACTGATAGCACACATAGCAATGCACGTATTACAGATATTGATGGGTCTTTTTTAATACAGCGTTTTCAGGAAGGTCAGGTAGCGGTTATTGCAGGTTTTCAGGGTTTAGCTTCAGATAATAGAATTTCTACTTTGGGACGCGGTGGATCAGATACAAGCGCTGTTGCAGTAGCAGCAGCTATAAAAGCTGATCGCTGTGATATTTATACAGATGTAGATGGTGTTTATACAACTGATCCTCGTACAGAACCTAAAGCACGTCGTTTGGCAAAAGTATCTTTTGAAGAAATGCTTGAAATGGCTTCTCTTGGTGCAAAAGTTTTACAGGTTCGTTCTGTCGAATTGGCTATGGTTCATAAGGTTCGTACTTTTGTGCGCTCAAGTTTTGAGAATCCCGATGTTTTAAGCATAGGTGATTCAATGAATTCTTCTGGAACACTTATTTGCGATGAGGATGAAATTGTGGAACAACGGAATGTTACTGGTATTGCTTTTGCTAAGGATGAAGCACAAATTTCTTTACGTCGACTTGCGGATCGTCCTGGAATTTCTGCGGCAATTTTTGGTCCATTAGCCGAGGAACGAATTAATGTTGATATGATTGTACAAAATATTTCTGAAGATGGTTCAAAGACTGATATGACCTTTACTGTTCCATCCTCAGATGTAGATAAGGCTGTTGCACTCCTTGAGAAAAATCGTAAAGAGATTGGATTTGATGTTCTCCAATTTGAAAGTGATCTTGCGAAAGTATCTGTTATCGGTATTGGAATGCGCAGCCATGCAGGTGTTGCTGCTACAGCATTTAGGGCTTTAGCTGAAAAAGGCATTAATATTCAGGCAATTACTACTTCAGAAATTAAGATTTCCGTTTTGATTGATAGTGCTTACACTGAACTTGCTGTGAGAACATTACATACCGTATATGGGCTTGATAAGGAATAAGTATTCTTACTTTAAGAGCTTTTAAAGTAATCACAGGGAATTCATATATGTGTTATGTTTGCAAGAGTATAAGAAGCTCTATAGAAGCTATATCTGAAGGGAAAAATTATATCTATAAGTTTAGGTGTAAAGGCTATAATTGATTATTTTTATTGAAGATGTATTTTGTTGATCTCATTTTACTTTTTATCAGCTAAAACAAGTGTTTTAGGGTAAGAGAATGTAGAATGATTGTTAAAAGATACTCTTTCTTAGGGCCGTATATAAAGATTTTTTGTTTTCTTGATACATTATCAGGGAGAGGATATTTTCATTTTGAAGATTATAGTTTGCATGTTTATTTTTAATCAGTATTTTAATGAAGCTATTGGTCAAATTAATAAAATATTCAAAATATCACTAAATTTATTCTGCATGCCTATTAGTAAAAAATGAAGCATGCAAAGATATTTTTTAAGTTATTTTATTTATGAATACAGCGTAATCGTAATATACTGATCAATTTAAATTGATTTTTAAAAGATAGTATAACAGAATACATTAGAATTTTGTTTATTAAGAACTTTGTGGCACTTTTTTACGACGTTTGATGTAGAGAATCCCATACCCAAGACCGGTGAGAGCAGATAAACCAGATCCACAAAGTACACCAATTTTAGCAGAATCAAGCAGAACAATATCTTTAAAAGCCAGCATTGAAACAAATATAGACATCGTAAAACCAATTCCTGCTAGAAATCCAATTAACAATATGCCTGACCATGTTGTATTGGGAGGCAATCGACATAGCCCTGATTTCACAGCAAGATAACTTGCAGTGATAATACCTAAAGGTTTTCCTACAAATAAACCAATGATAATACCGAGCCCAATCAAGAGTGACTTGTTAGAAGAAAGATCAAAATTTGCAAAACTGACACCAGCATTTGCAAAGGCAAAAATTGGCATTATGCCATAAGCAACCCATGGATGTAATGTTTTTTGAACACGTAATACTGGTGCGATCATATCGCGTTGTCCTTTACGCATTTTTTTTAATGCAGTTGAAATATGATGTAAGTCTGTCTTTATATTTTTTTCTTGAAGGATTTTCATTGCGTTACTCAATATCGTAAGTGGTGCTATAAGAGTACGAGTAGGTAAAACAGGTGTCATCATACCTAGAATGACGCCAGCTAGTGATGGATGAACGCCTGTTATCATTAACCCCCACCAGATTATTGCGCCGGGTATAATATAAAGCCATGCAGATGCGAGTCCAATCCATTGAAAAAACAACACTAAAGCGATACCTGATGCGGCAAGGGCTAAACCATTAAGATTGAGATCAGTTGAATAGAAGAACGCAATGATAAGAACAGCAATGATATCATCAATAATTGCTAAAGACAGGAGAATGATATGGAGGTTAGAAGGAATTTTTTTTCCAAGAAGAGCAAGAATGCCAAGAGCAAAGGCAATATCCGTGGCAGTTGGTACAGCCCAACCATA
Source organism: Bartonella eidoli (assembly GCF_036576145.1). Taxonomy (NCBI): domain Bacteria; kingdom Pseudomonadati; phylum Pseudomonadota; class Alphaproteobacteria; order Hyphomicrobiales; family Bartonellaceae; genus Bartonella; species Bartonella eidoli. Next base: position 63,459 of record NZ_JBAFWX010000004.1, read on the forward strand.
AGCATATCCACCATTTAAATTAAAGATAGAATAAATAATTGCAGGAAGGCAAACGCCACCTACAGCAGCAACAATTGGCAAAATTGCTTGTTTAATATCTGCGAGGGCACCTTCATGAATCTCACGTCGAATTTCCATTCCCGCTACGAGGAAGAAAATTGTCATGAGAACATCATTGACCCAGAAATGTAAGTCCCATGAGAGAGTAAAATGGCCAAAATGCAAACCAAAAGGAGTATGCCAAAAAGCTTCATAAACAGAAGAATATTGAGAATTAGCAAAAATAAGTGCTGCTGCTGCCGCTAATAAAAGAAAAACACCACTGAGTGCTTCTATATGAAGAAAACGCTCAATAGCAGAAAGCGCTTGATTTGTGACACGAGAAGCGCGGTTTGGTAAACGATTTGAAGGTAAATCAGACATAAAAAACTCCAAGTATCAACAATTTTTCTAATATATACCTTTTGACGTAAACTGTATGTATGAATTTTATTGTAATGTATAAAAATATAAATAAAACTTTTCATTTATGAATAAAATCGTCACTTTTAAAATTGAATGCACTTTTTAAGATGATGCTTCATTTGTGACCATTAAATTCACTTTATCCAGAGTGGTTGATAGATTACTCTGCAAGATATTTTTAAAATCAGCCATTGTAATTCCTTTATTATCTTTCGCTACTATCTTAATTATCAATGTATGAAAGTTTCTAGTTTGTAGGTTTTTAACAAAGTCACCCAAAGATTTTGAGATATTTTCAGCTTTTTCATGGTTTTTTAGCAAAACTTTAGGGCTTTGCGTCATGATTAAATAGAAATCATTGTAAAGTTCTTCTTTGAGGTTATGTTGATTATCGTTCAGATTTTTTGCAAGATAAGAAAAAAGCTTATCAATGAAACCAGTATCTGTGTAACGTACCCCAATTTCAGTAATGCCAAAGTCTTGAAAAGCAGCGATTATTTCATCTTTTTGACCAGAGAAGAGTCTTTTATCAATATCAATAATTTTAGCTGATACTTCTCCAGAGCCAATATTTCCTACATCAAGAGACATTGTGTTGAGGAAGAGAGCGCGCTTTTTTTCATCGTAAGAGACGTCAAGTTTTCCTGACAAATCAAAGCGTTCAAAATTCATCTCTTTAAGAAAATTAAAGTCTTGTTCTTTGATTTCTTTAGGTATGATTGAAAGGTTGCTAAGAGAAAGAAAAAGTTTTTTTGGTATAGATTGCTCCCATTGGTTTGGTTTAAATTGAAATGATTCAAGTGTGGCTTTTAGCTGCGGGACGTCAATAGAAACTTTATCAAGTTGAGCATCAATTGAAGTAATGGCTTGAAAAGTTTCAAGGAGTATAGCATCTCGTGCTGTTTTTTCGGTGGTCTGATGATTATTTTTTCTTGCATTGAGATAGGCTTTAATTAATTTTTCAGGTGCTTGTTCAAGCGGTTTCATTCTTAGCCCAGATGTCTTAAACTTTCCAATAGAAAAAGAGGCAGTTTTTTCTGCTCCTTCATAAACATCAATTATCATATCATCTAAAGAAATGGGGCCCGTAACAACTTTCCCTTCATTGATGCTGTTTGGGGCAGTTTTTTTTCCAAAAATAACAGAATAAGCGTAACGGATGTCAATATTATGCGCTGTTATTGCGTTACTTTTAGCGATTAGGTGCCTCAGCTTCGTACCACTGACAGTTGTTGTTGCAAGATTCATTTTCTGAAAGCTAACAGAATGAATATGGCTGTTTTTAAAATTGTAGAGATGAAAGTTTTGTATCTCAATCTTTTCAGTTAGTTCATTTTTATTTTTAAAGGAAAGCAGTATATTAGGTGCGGAAATTGATGAGAGCTCAATACGCGTAAGTGATTGTAAAAGGTGAGAAGTAAACGTGGCATCTTTTTCTTTTAAGGCTACGCTATTCAGAGAAATCTTAGGAATTTGTACATGAAGATTGTTATACTTTAAATCAACATTATAAAGTGTAAAAGTGCCTGGAATAAAAGAAATAGGGGGACGAGCGGAAATTGCACCAATTTTAAGAGATATACCAGTAGGAACCGGGACAGTCACATGTGTTAAATTTACTTTACCTAAAATACTGACTTCTGATGTTTCTGCCTTTATATATCTGCGGCTTATTTCTTTTTTCACAAAACTATCAAGGTGAGGTTTTACCATATAAAAACCACCGATAACGATGATTGAAAAAATAATGATAAATCCTATAGCACATACTAGCCAGAGTTTTAAGTTTCTTCTGTATTTGTCATTGAAATTGACCATCATTTTTTCTTTCACTTTTATCACTATATGTAAGTGTTAAGACAGTTTTTTAAAAGCAACGACAAAGGTTCAGATATGGCGTTCACTAATTTAAAAGTTATCTTATTTATATTCGCTTTGCATGTAGAGTAATTTAAACTTTTTTTTCAACATGCTTTTATTAACTGTCACCAATTTTCTTTTGTTTCAATACTTTATAATATGTGCAATCATTTTTGAAGTGTACCTGTACCTTTTTTATCTTGTTGCCTTTTATAAGAACAGTTTAAAAAAAAATAAAAGATGTGATATTTTGCATTGTAACCTAATGGGGAGAGGATGGGTATTATGACAGAAGATCAAATAATGGCTTTTTTAATTGTTGGTCTCATGATGGTTGTATTTATTTGGGATCGATTTCGTTATGATATTGTTGCCGTTTGTACATTATTGATTTCTTGTATTGTTGGTCTTGTCAACCCTAAGGAAGCATTTAGCGGTTTTAGTAATGATATTGTTGTTATTGTGGGCAGTGTGTTTGCTGTCAGCACCGCTGTATCACGTTCCGGTATAATGGAGTTTATCATTCAACGGATATGGCCAGATGTAAAATCAGTGCGTGTTCAATTGGCTGTTTTGGTTCTCTCTGTGGTATTTTTATCAATGTTTGTTAAAAACATTGGTGCTTTAGCTATTATGCTTCCGATTGCTTTTCAATTTGCTCGTCGTTCTCAGGTTTCACCTTCTGTTTTTTTGATGCCCATGGCATTTGGCTCTTTGTTAGGCGGTCTTATGACACAGATAGGGACTTCACCAAATGTTGTTATTTCAGCTATGCAAGAGCGTTTATCTGGCGTTCCTTTTACTATGTTTGATTTTACGCCTGTTGGTGTAGTAGTTGCTGCTGTTGGTGTCTTATATTTGATTTTTTTTTATTGGCTTTTACCTGTTCGCGTGCATTCAGGATCATCATTTGATGATGCCATTGATATTCGCAATTATATTTCAGAAGTGTGTATTCCAGCAAATTCACCGATTATCGGCAAAACAACTATTGATCTGGTAAAACCATCAGGCGGTGAAGTTATGGTGGTACAGATTATTAGAAATAAGGTGTCTATTTCGCCATTACCAGATTTTATTTTTTCTGAAAATGACATTATTTTGCTAGAAGGTTCGCATACAGGATTGGATAGGGTGATTAATTCTGCTCGTTTAGAATTTTCTATTGGTCGAACTATTCCAACGGGTGATAAAGACAGCCACATTGATATTATTGAAGCTGTTATTACACATAATTCTCCTCTTATTGGCGTTAATGCAAAAGAGTCTTCTTTGTTTGATCTTTATGATGTAAATTTGCTTGCGTTAAGTCGGCAACATGAAAGAGTTCGAAAACGAATTAGTGATATTGATTTTCACCTTGGGGATGTCATTATTTTGCAAGGACAGGACGTGGTTATTCCAAATTTATTACGGGAATTAAAATGTCTTCCTTTAGCAAAGCGCGATATCAGTTTTGGTAATTTACGGCATGGTCTTATATCTTTGGGTATTTTATTTATAGCTATTATTTTTACAGCTTTTCAGATTATTCCAGTCGCATTATCTTTTTTTGCAGCAGCAGCTGCGATGGTTATTTTTCGCGTTTTACCAGCACGTGATTTATACAAGGCATTGGATGGACAAATATTAATACTATTAGCAGCTCTCATTCCAGTAAGTGAAGCGTTAGAGAAGACAGGGTGCACAGACTTAATCGGTTATTGGTTTAGCCAATTAGCTACATTTATGCCGCCATCTGGTGCATTAGCACTTATGCTGATTACAGCAATGTTGGTGACTCCATTTTTGAATAATGCAGCAACAGTAATGATGGTAGCGCCAATTGCATCAAGTTTTGCTCATTCCCTTCATTACAAGCCAGAAGCTTTTTTGATGGCAGTTGCGATTGGTGCTGGATGTGAATTTCTTACGCCTATTGGACATCAGTGTAATATGCTTGTAATGGCGCCAGGGGGGTATCGTTTTAGTGACTATCCACGCTTAGGAGCTCCGTTAGCAGTATTGGTAGTTATTGTTGCGGTTCCAATGCTGATGTGGATTTGGCCGCTACAGTAGAATGATTTTGTAATTTTAAAATTATAAATTGCAGTAAAATTTCTAATCAAATAAAGGTAAATTTAAGAAGATATAGTTTTTCTAGGAGCTTGATTTTCTATTAAGCTCTTAGAATTTTTCAGTAGTTTTCTATCTTTCAAAGAGTTTGTTTATTTAGTTTTATGTTTTTCAAACTATCAAATGAGACTATATTTTTATCTTTTATTGATTTTTTTAGTATTAACTTTTTTTTAGTATTAACTATTGAATTTTATATCGATAGCTTTAATGTGCGGTACATATCGTTCTAAGATTCTAAAAAAGATTGTACTGATAATATATATTTTATGCTTTTAATGCTATTGAGACGTTAAATTTCATATTGAAACTTAACAGAGTAGCAATTTTTATTTTTTACAAATTAAAATATTATCATGTGAATAAAGAATCTGTTACGTTGTAACGGGTTCGGTTGCAAGAGTTTTAGGGCGTTAGATGTATATTGCTTTCTACGCTAATGAACTGACTATTAGAAGGTTTTAAGTTAATTGGGACTATCATCTTTGTTTATTTATGCGTAAAGTGCAGAAGTTGAATTTTTTCCAAGGTATAATACATGTCGTATGATAGTTTTATTGCTGAAGTTAATGCTGAGTTTCGTCAAGAAAAGGCTCTCGCTTTTTGGAGACGTTATGGTTTTTCGATAATTGTTGCAGTCATTGTTTTGGTATTAAGTGTTGCTGCTTATCAAATTTATCACCATGAGCAAATGAAAAGAGCTGAACATATTGGTGAAACATTTATAAAAGCGCTCGATTTTGCGGATGCGCATCATTTTGTTGAAGCAATGAAACAATTAGAGGATGTTAAAGAAACTCATTTTGGAGGGTATCCTTCTCTTGCTCGCTTGCGTGAAGCTTCTTTGCTTATGGAACAAGGTGATCCTACCAGATCTGTGGAGGTTTTTGATTCTGTTGCTGTTAATAATAAAACGCCACAAATTTTGCAAAAGGTTGCAAAAATCCGAGCGGCATATATTTTGATTGATACAGGGACATTGGATGATGTCAAAAAGCGTGTTGAAGATATGGCGAATGACATTGATCCTATGCGTATGTCAGCAAGAGAGGCCTTAGGTTTGGCGGCCTATAAGGCTGGTAATATGAATGATGCGGTTTATTATTTCCAAAAAATTATTGAAGAAGATGCGTTAGGATCAAAAATAGTAGATCGAGCACATATGATGCTTGAACTCATTCAATCCGAAGGTAAAGTAAATAAGGAATGAATTTATGAGCCTTACCATTGCTATAGTTGGTCGGCCTAATGTTGGGAAATCAACATTATTTAATCGTTTGGTTGGGCAAAAATTGGCTTTGGTTGATAATAAGCCAGGTGTAACACGTGATAGGCGTATTCATGAAGCAAAACTTCAGGATTTATGCTTTGATGTAATTGATACAGCTGGGCTGGAAGAGGCGGGTGATAACACCCTGGAAGGTCGCATGCGTTTTCATACAAAAGCTGCGATTGATGAAGCAGATATTATTTTTTTTATGTTTGATGCTAGGATTGGAATAACTCCGAGTGATTTGAATTTTTCTTCACTAGTGAGGAAGTCTGGAAAGCCGATTGTGCTTGTTGCTAATAAATCTGAGTCAAAAGCAGCTGTAGGGGGGGGATATGATGCTTGGTCGTTAGGTTTGGGGGCTCCCTGTCTGATATCTGCTGAACATGGTTTGGGTCTTACAGATATTCGTGATGCGATTATGGACATTATTAGTAAGGATAGAATTCTTAGAAGCAAAAGTGAAGAAAAACATGTGATTATGAAGTCTACATGTGTCGGTAATGATGTGGATGAGTATGAAGAAGATGAGGCTAGTTATGATGCAAATAAGCCCATTCGGATTGCGATTGCTGGTCGTCCTAATACAGGAAAATCAACTCTCATCAATAGTATGCTGAGACAAGACCGTTTATTAACAGGCCCTGAGGCAGGGCTTACACGTGATTCTATTGCGGTGGATTGGGAGTGGCGTGGTCGCCGTATTAAGCTTTTTGATACTGCGGGTTTGCGTCGAAAGTCAAAAGTTCAAGAAAAACTAGAAAAACTATCTGTTGCCGATACTCTACGTGCGATTCGTTTTGCTGAGGTCGTGGTGATTGTTTTTGATGCAGCTACACCTTTTGAAAAGCAGGATTTACAAATTGTTGATCTTGTGATTCGGGAAGGAAGGGTTCCTATTATTGCTTTCAATAAATGGGATATCGTGGAGAATCCTCAAACAAGATTGGTTGATTTGCATGAAAAGTGTGCTCGTCTTCTTCCTCAGGTTCGCGGTTTAAGAGCGGTTCCTTTATCGGGGCAATATGGCCAGGGGATTGATAAACTCATGGAAAATACCATAATGATGCACCGGGTTTGGAATCGTCGCATCTCTACAGGTAAATTGAATCGGTGGCTTGAGGTTGTTGTTGCACATCATCCAGCGCCTACAGTCTCTGGGCGTCGACTTAAAGTAAAATATATAACGCAGATTAAAACACGTCCTCCTGGGTTTGTGATTTCTTGTTCACGACCACAAGTTATGCCTCAATCATATCTAAGGTATCTTTCTAATGGATTGCGCGATACATTTGATATGCCGGGTATACCAATTCGTATATCGTTACGGGCTTCTGATAATCCTTTTTTAGTAAATTGCCAAAAAGGATAATTTTTTATCCTTCTTTTATAAATTATTGATTTAAAGATCAGAGCTTAACTTAGGGCGCAGATGAAGTGTTTCGTTAATAAAATAGAAAGAAGTCATTTCTTCATTACACATTTAAAAAGTAGTCTATGTTTTTTCTAAAAGTGCAGAGGAAAATGAAAGGATTGATTAGCAGCAGCATAATAGGTAGTTGTTGGTGTTAAAAATTCTTCCTATTTATACAGGAGCCATGTATGGAAGGATGAATGAGTCTAATTTGGATTGATTTTTTTTTATTTTAGTAGATTTATTTGTAAGTTGGTAAATTTATTATCTAAAATAGGTTAGAGCTTTGTCTAAAGTGGAGCGATAATTATTATCTTTTCAGTTACGGTATTTGGCTTAAGCACGTTGATGGTTATGGTTAGAAAATTAAATATGCGTTTTGATGAGATAAATTGTGATAGTTTCTTTTGCCGACTTGACGAATAAATTCAGTGACAATATGTTGTGTACGATTTCATAAGATACGTTTTGATTTTACTTTGGTATTAAGGAGCTAGCGATGGCAAAAAGTGGCAAATCAGTAATGCCACAAAAGGAAGCCGAAGAAAAAAGGAAAACAGGGTGTTTTAGTTCAGAGGACTTAGAATGTCGTAGTCAAAGTTTAGATTTAGCTTTAATGCGTAGGAAGGCGTTAGGAAAGCTGGAGTTTAAGCGCGAGAGAGGGATGCCACAAGGAAAAGTGGCGTGCGCAATTAAGCTTTCCAGTGAGTTTTTGGCAAGTATCATTGTGGGTATTGTATTGGGATTGGGGTTTGATAAACTAGCAGGTTCATTGCCGTGGGGATTGGTATTTTTTCTTTTTTTAGGATTTGCTGCTGGTGTATTAAATGTTCTCCGGTCTGTAGGCTACACTACCTCCAATCAATTAGAAAAAAAAGAAAGTGGTGCGTGGCGCCAAAATAAAGATGGGGCCAATAAGAGGTCCGATAAGTGAGGTTGAGATGACATCGCACGCTCCAGATCCTGTTCATCAGTTTGAAATATCGCGATTAGTTAATATTTCCGTAGGGAATATGGATTTGTCTTTTACAAATGTATCTTTTTTTATAGTAATGACGGTCGTTGTTACTTCAGTTTTTTTGTTTATTTCTTCGTCGGGTCGTGGGCTTGTTCCAACACGGATGCAGTCCATTTCAGAAATGGCGTATGAATTTGTAGCATCAACTTTAAGGGAATCATCAGGGGCGCAGGGGATGCAGTTTTTCCCTTTAGTTTTTTCATTGTTTACTTTCATTTTGGTAGCCAATTTTATTGGTCTTTTCCCTTATTTTTACACGATTACCTCTCAAATTATGATCACTTTTTCATTAGCGATGTTGGTAATTTTGACAGTGATTGGTTATGGTTTTTATAAGCATGGAATTAGTTTCTTAAAACTATTCGTTCCTAGAGGAGTTCCTGTCATCATTTTGCCTTTGGTTACAATGATTGAGGTTATTTCTTTTTTATCTCGTCCTATTAGTCTTTCGCTCCGTCTTTTCGCTAATATGCTTGCTGGCCATATCACCCTCAAGGTTTTTTCTGGTTTTGTTGTTTCTATGATGGGGATAGGAATTATAGGAATTGGCGGTTCAGTTTTGCCGCTTATCATGACCGTAGCGATTACTGCTCTTGAATTTTTGGTTGCATTTCTTCAAGCTTATGTCTTTACGGTTCTAACTTGTATGTATCTTAATGACGCGGTTCATCCGGGACATTAATCGCGATTTTCCATCAAGTAGTATAATTTTTAAAAAGGAGAATAATATGGAATTGGTGCTTGCAGCAAAATACATTGGTGCTGGTCTTGCTTGCTTTGGTATGGCTGGGACGGCGTTAGGCCTTGGCAATATTTTTGGTAATTATCTTTCTGGTGCATTAAGGAATCCATCGGCGGCAGATAGTCAGTTTGGTCGTTTGGTTTTTGGTTTTGCTGTAACAGAAGCTTTGGGTATCTTTTCATTACTTGTTGCTTTATTGCTTCTTTTTGCAGTTTAATTATTTTTAAAAGGGTGTGTCTGTTTTCTTCATGTAAAGCTGGTGTTCCCTTTATTTTTAAGAAAAAATATTAATAAGTTGTTTGAAGGATAAAGTAGGGTGTTTATTTCCAGCGCTTATGCACAGACTCCCGAGACACCGCTAGAACGTATCAGAGATGCGGCAGAGCATGCGGATCGTGTATTTCCACCTTTTGATTTGGCGCATTTTAGTTCGCATATTTTTTGGTTAGCGATTTCTTTTGGATTTTTTTATTTTTTCGTTTCTCGTGTAATTGTGCCGCGTATTGGTGGTGTTATTGAAATGCGGCGGGATCGAATTGCGTCTGATTTAGATCAGGCAGTGCGCATAAAGCAGGAAGCAGATTCGGTAGTTGAGGATTATGAAAGAAAATTAGCAGAGGCTCGTGTCAAAGCTCATGCCATAGCACATAAAGCTGGCGAAGAAATAAGAAAACAGGCTGAAATTGAGCAAAAAGAAGTTGAAGAAAATTTAGAAAAAAAGCTAACAGACGCAGAAAAACAAATAGAGAAAATTCGAAATGAAGCCATGAAAAATGTTGGCTCAATTGCAGAAGAAATGGCTTCTGAAATTGTTAAGAAGTTGATTGATGTTGATGTCAGTAAAGAAACTGTAACCTCAGCTGTTAGAAGTGCGGATTATCGAGGATTATAAAGAATGACAGATACCTTTTGGGCTTTTATTGGGTTGGTTCTTTTTTTAGCTGTTTTGATCTATTTCAAAGTTCCTGAAATGATTGTACATTATCTTGATGCAAGGGCGAAGCGTATCAAAGATGAGCTTGATGAGGCTCTTCGGCTTCGTGAGGAAGCGCAAGAAGTGTTGGCTGAGTATCAGCGTAAACATGCTGAGGCTGAGAAGGATGCGCAAGAAATTGTAGCTGCAGCCAAGCATGAAGTTGAAACTGTAATTGCTGAGGCTCGTAAAAAAGCGGAAGAATATGTGAAGAATCGCAATAAATTAGCAGAGCAAAAAATTGCTCAAGCAGAAGCTGATGCAATACGTGTAGTTTCTTCATCTGCTGTAGATTTGGCAATTTCTGCTGCACGCACCCTTATTGCAAAGGAGTTAAACTCTGATAAAGCTGATAAATTTATCAAGGAGTCTCTTACACAAGAGTCTTTAACTAAAATGAAAACATACCTTGATTCATAAGAAATTTTTTGTAAGGTTGCAGTAATAGGTATTTTTTCAAAAAATGTAATGATTTAATAGAGCTGATAGAAGTTTGGGAATATTTTTTATTTTAGTCGTTGTCTCTGATATATTTCAGTTTTAAAATTGATTATTGGAAGACATCATTTAGATTATAAATCCATAACTTATTTATGAGAAGAATGGAATTTATGCTCGTTCTTTTTTTCGAAAAAATGTTATATATTTTAGATTGTGAGTTTTGAAAAATCTGCAACTTCTTGTGTAAGAATATAAATACGCTTTAGAAGAGCAAGACGATTGGCGCGAATATTACAGTTTTTATCATTTACCAATATTTTTTCAAAAAATGTATCTATAAATTCCCCAAGAGGTACTAGAGAATCGAGTGCAAGCGAAAAGCTTTTTGCATTAAGGTGATCATAGAATCTTTTTTCAACCTCAATAGTTGCTTGATAAAGCTGTTTCTCCTCTACCTCGATAAAAAGGTCAGGATTAATTTCATTTGTTATTGTAGAATTTTTTTTGAATTCATTCTCAAGGATATTTGCAGTACGCTTTATTGCTGCCAAAAGACTGTTTCCATCATTTTTCTCGATAAAGATGACAAAAGATTTGATACGATTCATAATCAATAAAAAATCATCAGAATCCTTGTTTAAGATTGCTTCAATAATATCATAGCGAATTCCTTCTTCTTTTAAATAAACTTTCAGACGTTCATGAAAAAAGAGCAACATATCCGATAAAATATATGTTTCTTTTTCTAAAAGTGCATTCTGCGATTTTTCAGCTTTGATAAGAGATGCATCATAATCGCTTTTCTGTTGTGAAAAAAGATTTGCTGCTAAATTAAAGAGTGGCATAAGATTGATATTCCAGTTATGCCAAAGTATGAGCTTAATTATTCCTAATGCTGCTCGCCTTAATGCGTATGGATCTTTTGAACCAGTTGGTTTTTCATTAATAAGCCAAAAGCCGACGAGTGTATCAATTTTATCTGCTAATGCTATTGTTACAGCAATAGGTTCTTGAGGAATCTGATCTTTCGGCCCTTGAGGCTTATAGTGATCTTCTATTGCTTCAGCTACACGGGGATCTTCTCCTTGAAGGAGAGCATATTTTTTCCCCATTATTCCTTGTAGCTCAGGGAATTCTTTAACAACTTCTGTTTGTAAATCAGCTTTTGCAAGGGTTGCTGCACGTTTGACTAAAAGAGTATCTGCTTGTACTAAAGGTGCAATTTTTTGTGCTAAAGTAATAATTCGTTTTACTCTCGCACCTTGTGTTCCTAATTTGGCATGAAAAGTTACATTTAAATGATCAAGTTGTGCCATTCTTTGATCTAGAGGTTTATTCAAATTAAGGTCAAATTTTTGGGCAGAATCTTTTAAGTATTTGATATTAGGCAAATTATGCTGGTCTGTTTTCCAAAAGTAGAGTGCATCAGAAAGACGAGCACGTACAACTTTGCTATTTCCTTTAGAAATTTCTTTTCCTGTATCGTTTGCTAAAATATTAGAGACAAGAATAAAATGATTAAAAAGTTTTTTCTTTTCGCCTTGTTGGCGAGTTACAAAACATTTTTGATTGGTTTTAATAGTTAGACGAATAATTTCTTGAGGAATATTGAGGAAAGATTTATCAAAGTTTCCCATAAGTACAACGGGCCATTCAACCAATCCTGCAACTTCTTCTAGAAGAGAACTATCCTGAACGAGTTCCAAACCTCTGGCAAAACAAAGGTTTTGAGCATCTGCTAAAATAATATTTTTTCGTCTTTCTGCATCTAAAATAACTTTATGTTTTTCAAGTTGATTAATATAATCATCAAAACGACGGATATAAATGGGCTTCCCATCACTTAAAAAGCGATGACCATAAGTTATATTATTACTTTTTAGGGAGCCGATTGTAAAAGGAATGACGTGCGTTTCACCAATTTCTGGTCCGAATATGCAAAGAATATTCTGTAAGGGTCGAATCCATTTTAATGTACCGCTTTTTTCTGAATCTTTTCCCCAACGCATAGATTTTGGCCATGGAAAATTACGAATAATGTCTGGCATAATATCAGCAATAATCTCTTCTGCATTTCGGCCTCTTTTAGTGATTCTTGCAATATAAAAATCGCCATTTTTGCGATTGTGACCGATATTTGCTTCAGAAATATCATTCAGTCCTGTTGCACGCAAGAAACCGTTAATGACATGTTGTGGTGATTTTGTACTGGGTCCTTTGCGTTCTTCATGAACATCTTTTGAGCGTATAGGAATACCACGTATATCTAATGTTAGTCGACGGGGTGTCCAATATTCATGGGCGGCCTTATAGATTAGGCCTGCATTGACAAGTTTATCCGTAACATGTTTTTTGAGATCGGCAGCAGCTTTTTTCTGCATACGAGCAGGGATCTCTTCACTGAAAAGTTCAAGAAGAAGGTCAGACATTATGCTTTTCCATCAGTGTATATTTGTCCAGCTTCAGTAAGCAAAAAGGCTTCTCCACAACGGCGTGCAAGATCACGAACACGAAGAATATAACTCTGCCGCTCAGTAACGGAAATAACGCCGCGCGCTTGCAAAAGATTAAAAATATGACTTGCTTTAATACATTGATCATAAGCTGGGAAAACACACACATGTAAATTATTTTCACTATTTAGTTTTCCTGCATCAAGCAATGCAATGCATTCACCTTCAGCATCGATAAAGTGTCTATGTAGGGTTTGTGTATTAGCAAATTCGAAATTATAGTATGAATATTCTCGTTCTGCTTGTAAAAAAACATCTCCATAAGTTATTTTATTTTTTCCCTCTAATCCATTAAAGTTAAGATCATAGACGTTATCAACGCCTTGAATATACATTGCTAAACGTTCAAGTCCGTAGGTAAGTTCTCCTGAAACTGGAGCGCATTCAATACCACAAGCTTGTTGAAAGTAGGTAAACTGAGAGATTTCCATTCCATCACACCAGCACTCCCACCCAAGTCCCCAAGCTCCAAGTGTTGGGCTTTCCCAATCGTCTTCAACAAATCGAATATCGTGAATCTTTGTATCAAGACCTATGGTTTGCAGCGACTTTATATACAGGTCTTGTAAATTCAAAGGTGAAGGCTTGAGAAGAACTTGGAATTGATAATAGTGCTGTAAACGATTTGGATTTTTACCATATCGCCCATCTGTTGGGCGTCTTGAAGGTTGTACATAAGCCACTCTCCAAGGGCGTGGTCCTAATGATCGTAAGATTGTAGCTGGATGAAAAGTGCCTGCTCCTACTTCCATATCGTAAGGTTGTAAAATTGCGCATCCATAATGAGCCCAATAATTTTGCAAAGTTAAAATAAGCCCTTGAAAAGAACGCATGGGATTTAAATGTTCGGGCAGATTCACTTCTTATACTCTTTAATATTCAATCAATAAATGGCGGCTCAAGAAATCATATATTTCATTTCTGTTTATCGTTTTGTATGATTACGGTCAAGAACGGTTTCTTATTGTAAACCAAACTTCAATTTTTCTTTAATTTTTTCGACATTTTCTGGTTCTCCCTCAATTGCATGATTCCATTGAAATATTGCTTCACGTTTACGTCCAACTTGCCAATAAGCATCGCCTAAATGATCATTTAATGTTGGATCTTCAGGTTGTAGTTTAACTGCGGTCTCTAATATTTGAACAGCTTTATTATATCTTTTAAGTTTGTAATAAGCCCATCCTAAAGAATCTAAAACATGACTATCTTGAGATCGTAATGTGGAAGCTTTTTGCAGCATATGAAGCGATTCTTCAAGTTTCTGATCACGATCAACAAGTGAGTAGCCTAAATAGTTAAGCACTTGTGGCTGATCAGGAAAAAGTTCAAGCGCTTTTCGCAAGTCATTTTCGGCTTTGGTCCATTTTTGTAAACGCTCAAGAGCAATCCCGCGTTGATAAAAGAGCTTCCAATCTTCTTGTTGAAAGTTTTTTATTCGCACAATAGCACGATTCATAGTTTTCTCTGCGTCAGAAAATTTATTTTCTTGCATATATATAGCGGCTAACATTATTAAAATATGACGATCATTTGGAATTTTTTTATTTAATGATGTAAGTAACTTAATTGATTCATTGTAATTTTTTTGATTTGCAAGAATTAAAGCAAGTCGCAATTGTCCATCTTTATAATAAGGAGAGTTGGGTGATAAAGAACGGTAAAACTTGATTGCTTGATTAAGATCGTTCAACCTTACAGAGATGTTTGCTAATTGAAATAGTGTTGCATCATTTTGAGGAGATAAAACTAAAGATAGTTGCTGAAAAATACGTGCAACTTTTCCGGGGCTTTTGTGGTTAAGTGCTGTTCCAAAATTATATAATACTTCACCTGCTCCTTGTTGAGGTGTTTTTATCAATCTTGCTAAGGAAGCACCTTGTTCGATTTTTTTTCGGATGTTTGTAAGTATTTCTTGGCCGGCCAATATTTTTTCGCCATGCTTAAGGGTTTGAATAGCTTGGTTACGCATTTTATGACGCAATTGGAAAGAGGCATAGGCTATAATAATACGCTCATAGGTATTGGGAGCTATGCGAGCGCCCTGTTGGTTATTGATTGCTTGAATGAAATACTTTTTTGCATCCTGTTTGTGTCCAGCCAAATCGTTCATAAGCGCAAGATGATAGCACACAAAAAGTTTGTACCAATCAGGTCCTTGGATATTTTCAAGATCAGAAATTGCTTGAGATTTGTAACCATATCCAAATGTCGCCCAGGCACCAATCAATTCAGGAATCGGGTTATTAACAGTAGAAGGTACTTTTAATTTTAGAATATGTTTTACATTTTGATAGTCTTTTTTAAAAAGGTTGTTTACTGATAACGTTAAAGAAACAAAGGGAGTTATAACATTTTGTTTTTGCAGCTTTTGAGCTTGTTTCACAGCCTCTTGAAAGTGACCTACAGATAGCATTGCTTCAAGAATTTCTGTTTGTGTTTCAATGTTGTTAGGCTGATAAGCGAGGGCTTGTTTAAAATAATTTATAGCAAGGTATGCCTTATTTTCATGATTTGCGACTCTGCCAGCTAGATAAGCACCTGTAAATGAGTTTGTATTGATAGTAACATCGGTTTTGCTGTAGGTTGAGGATGGCATCAGCATAATACCCGCGATAAATAAAGCACAAAAGCGGCATATCACTATTACACTGTGCATACAGTCAGTCCTCCTTAAGATAATGGATCAATGATATGATCTATAAATCATATCCTGTTTTTTGTTAAAAAAAAATTATGATTTAAGCAAAAAATTAGTTTACGCGGCTAATACAAAATTTGACAGTTTCAATTAAAGCATTGCAAGCAGAGTTTGTATTTATGGGGGTCAGGACATTGATTGCGCGTTCTCCGTAGGTGCGAGCCTGTTCTATTGTATCTGTGAGACTATCATATTTTTCTATCAAATGTTGTGCATGCGCAAAGGATTCATCATCATTATTACCATTTTCAAGAGCTTGTTTCCAGAATGCTTTTTCCTCGGTATTTCCTCGTTCGTACGCAAGGATAACAGGCATTGTAATTTTACCTTCTCGGAAGTCATCACCTATATTTTTTCCTAAATGTTTAGCAGTTCCACCGTAGTCAAGTGCATCATCAATTAATTGGAAAGCCAATCCTAACAATGTCCCATATTCGCGCAATGTAAAACGCTCTTCATGTGAAAATCCAGCAATAATTGGCCCAACTTCAGCGGCAGCTGAAAAAAGTGCAGCTGTTTTCGCGTTGATGATTTTGAGATACTCTGAAGTACTTGTTTCTGTGTTTTGGGCGGCAGAAAGTTGCATAACCTCTCCTTCAGCAATAATTGCTGCGGCGTTTGCTAAAACAGAGAGCGCTTCTATAGAACCAACATTAACCATCATTTTAAATGCTTGGCCTAATAAAAAGTCACCAACAAGTATACTTGCTTGATTTCCCCAAATCATTCGTGCAGTAGATTTTCCTCGTCGTAGATTACTCTCATCGATCACGTCATCATGCAGCAAGGTTGCTGTATGCATAAATTCAACCGCCGTTGCGAGTTTTATATGCCCATCATTCTGATAACCAAACATGCGAGCTGAAGCTAACGTAATCATTGGACGTAATCTTTTTCCACCTGATAAAATGAGATGGTTAGAAATTTCAGGAATCATCTCAATATCTGATTTTGCCATAGAAAGGATGAATTGGTTTACACGTTCCATATCGCTCTTGGTAAGATCGATGAGGGGTTGAAGAGAGGTTGGGTTATTTTTTATTTGGTTTGATTGTGTGGCAGCACTCAATATGTTTACTCCTAGAGTATTGCATAGACATATACGAATTTTATCTTATCTTTATAACATAAAGGGGGTTTTGCTTTGACTCAAGCTTTGATAACACGTTTAAGTACAAGTCTTAGTATTTATGAGAAATTGTTTTTTATATTCTGATAATATTTTATTATAAAATGACTTGAAGATTTTGAAGTAACTTTGTTGGGACAGTGGTGAATAGGTATAAGTCCAGATTATGAGGACAAATATTGGGCTTTAAAGTGAATAAAATAACGAATCATAGTGATGAAACAGTTGATGGATTTCATCGGGGAAGATTTTATTTAATTCAGCCACGTTTATGTGGACATCGTTCTGGTGTGGATGCAATGTTATTAGCTGGTTTGGTTCCCAGTAATTTAAAGGGAGAGGTTGTTGATTTGGGCGCTGGCGCTGGTGCTGCAGGATTAGCGGTTGCTTCGCGTTGTTTAGGAGTTCGGGTTACATTGGTTGAACGGTCAGCTTTTATGGTATCTTATGCTCAAAAAACACTAATGTTAAAACAAAATGAAAGATTTGCAGGCCGCGTTTGCTTATTAAAAGCGGATATTACGTTTAGGGGTAAAGCCCGTTTGGAAGCAGGTTTGATGAATAATAGTTTTGATTTCGCAATTATGAATCCTCCTTTCAATAGTCCTGTAGATCGCAAAACACCTGATGAGCAAAAATTAGAAGCACATGTTATGCCTGAAGCAATGTTTGAAAGTTGGTTGCGAAGCGCAGCAGCAATTATTAAGCCAGGTGGATATTTGGGATTAATTGCACGTCCACAATCTCTGAATGATATATTACATGCTTTGGAGGGGCGCTTTGGGGATATCCGTATAATCCCTGTTCATGCGCGTGCTGCAGCAGCTGCAATTCGTGTTTTGTTTTATGCAAAGCGAGGAAGTAGAGCGGCTCTTTCGATATTGCCACCATTGATTTTGCATGAGGGAAATGATCAGGCTTTTTCACCGCGGGTTGATGCAATTAACAATGGGTGTATAAGCTTGTGGGAACTTTTCAAATGATACCTTGTGCTTTTCGGTTTATTGTTTAAATTTGAATCAAATCTTATAGTTTTGAAAAGGAGATTTAATTTTGGGTGAATTCAGACTTGATTGTTTGATTTGGACTTGTGTTGGCGCCTTTACGTGCAATTATATTATACCCATCGGCACTTTTATGTGTAATTATGTCATACCTTTTTGTTTTTCTTGTTTGTTTTGTAATTACTAATGTATAAGGAAGTCTCGTTTTGATTAAAGCTATCAAAAATTTTATTCCACGCCAGTTTTGTCCCAGGAAATTAGAAATTCCTGTTGTGCGCCTTCATGGGGCAATTATGGATTCAACTTCATTATTATCACGTACGCTTTCGTTAAGCAGATGTGCGAATCTTTTAGATAAAGCTTTTACGTATAAAAAAGCGCCGGCTATTGCTATTATTATTAATTCTCCTGGTGGTTCACCTGTGCAGTCACGTTTTATTTTTAAGCGTATTCGTGATTTGGCAGAGGAAAATAACAAACAGGTTCTTGTATTTATTGAAGATGTAGCAGCATCTGGTGGTTATATGATTGCTTGTGCTGGGGATGAAATTTTTGCTGATCCTTCTTCAATTGTGGGTTCTATTGGAGTTGTGTCAGCTTCTTTTGGTTTTCCTGAGCTGTTAAAAAAAGTTGGTGTGGAACGCCGCGTCTATACAGCAGGAAAAAACAAGATTGTATTAGATCCATTTCAGCCAGAAAAGAAGACGGGCATTGAGCATTTAAAGTCTCTACAACTTGAAGTTCATCAAACTTTTATTGATTTGGTGCAGGAGCGACGTGCAGCGAAACTATCAAATGATCCGGATATTTTTACAGGGATGTTTTGGAGTGGGAAGAAAAGTGTTGAGCTTGGCCTGATTGATGGGTTAAATGATTTGCGTTCTGTTATTAAAGAGCGATTTGGCCATGAGACCAAACTTCGATTAATTACTCATCCTAAGCATTTTTTTGGTTCTAAAATTCCTTCAGGAATTTCTGCTGATGCAGTTTGTACAGCAGTTGATAGTGCTGTGATGATAATGGAAGAACGGGCGCTTTGGCAGCGTTACGGTTTATGATTAGAATAGTGATTATGTTGGATTTTAGTTGATAATTTCTCTTTTAAATGGCTGTTATAAGGAATCAGATTTACCAATGAGAATAATTGTACTGAATTTGATTTGTATGGCTTTCTATACTTGTTACACCTTGAGAAAACAATTAAGGAATGCTCAGGGGGGCATGTTTATTATGCAAAAGATAAGCTCAATGTAGGTGTAATAGGTAAATTGGTGAAGAATTTTTGCACTGGCAAATATTACGTCAGATGATATCAGATGTATGCATCATTTAAAGAGAGTGCTTATATATCAACCCCGGTTAAGTTAAATTTAGCTTTGCATGTTGTGGGTCAATGTTCCGATGGTTATCATTTAATAGAAAGTCTGGTCTATTTTAGTCTCAGTGGTGATTATTTAAGTTATATGCCTTCTGAGAGCGATTGCTTTGTTTTAGAGGGCCCTTTTTCCAACGGACTTGTTTCGGATGCAAGCAATTTAGTTGTTCGTGCACATAATTTAATGTGCCGGACATTTCCTCAATATGCTAGACCTGCTTTTTTTAAGCTTGTGAAAACATTACCGGTTGCTTCAGGGATTGGTGGTGGTTCTGGTGATGCTGCTGGTGTTTTGAGTATGTTGAATAAGCAATGGAACCTTAATTGCTCGTGTGAAAAACTAGCAGAAATCGGTTTAGAGCTTGGGGCTGATGTACCAATGTGTCTTTTTGCGTTGGAATATCGGCAGCCGCTTTTTGTTAAGGGGATTGGACAAGAAATAGTACGGCTAAAAGAGGCTTGTTCTCTTGCAGTGGTATTGGTTAACCATGGTCAGCATATTGCAACGAAAAATGTTTTTCAGGATTTAGAAAAATGTAATCATTCTCCTTTAGTAATTGATCAAGCGGCTTTAAGAACGGTTTATTCATTGGTGGAAGCCTTACAAGATACGCGAAACGATCTTTTGATTCCTGCCTTAAAAATCGCGCCTCAATTATCTGAAGTTTTAGATGTTTTAGATGAAAGTGGCTCTCTTTTTTCTCGCATGTCTGGTACTGGCGCTACTTGTTTTGGTATCTTTAAAGATAAAAAAACAGCGCAACAAGCGGCTGTTTTTATCAAATCGATGCATCCAGATTGGTTTGTAAAGTCTATTGTCACATTATGAAAACTCTCTAAGTGAATGAATGATACAAAGGTAGTGAATTAAAGAAAGTCAATCTTAGGCTGTATTTAGAGATTGAGTAATTTAAAAGTTTTTGTTTTTTAGATTTTTATGATGACATTTAAGATGGTGTGAATAGTATTTAAGAAGATTAGCTGCTTATATCTTATGTATTTAATATTTTTATATTATTATAAGGGGGTAGAGGAAATATTTTTGGTGCAGAGCTACTTGCGAAAAGCGCGTGGTGATGCAAAAATAGATGCATGTCTTATTACGTCAATCATGCATTAAATATATCTGATCTACCTATCAAGCCAAATTTTTTATGCGAATTGAGTTTGCAGAAACAGGGGTTTATCCATGTAGCAGGTGTTGATGAAGTTGGGCGTGGTCCTCTTGCTGGACCTGTAGTAACTGCGGCAGTTATTTTGGATAAAGATCATGTTATAGATGGGTTGAATGATTCAAAAAAACTTTCGACTAAGCGGCGTAATGAACTTTATTATGAAATTTTAAAAAGTGCGTTAGCAGTTTCCATTGCAAGTATTTGCTCTCGTACTATTGATAAGTTTAATATTAGACAAGCAACTTTGGAAGCAATGCGTCGTTGTATTGCGGGACTAGCTGTGCCAGCCCATTATGCATTAATTGATGGATGCGATATTCCATTTCAATTGCCATGTCCAGCAGCTGCTTTGATCAAAGGTGATCAGCGGTCAGTTTCAATTGCGGCGGCATCTATTATTGCCAAAGTAACGCGTGATCGAATGATGGAATGTGTTGGGAAAGTTTATAAAGAATACGGTTTAGATAAACACGTAGGTTATGCAACATTAAAGCATCGTGCGGCTCTTGATAAATATGGACCAGTTTTGGGATTGCACCGTTATAGTTTCGCACCACTTAAAGAGCGTTACAGGAATAATAAGTCATGACAATTCTTCCTTTAAATAGTGACTCTATAAAAGAAGCAGTTACGCTTCTTGGGCAGGGGAGATTAGTAGCATTACCGACAGAAACCGTTTATGGATTGGCTGGTGATGCAACTAATGGAAAAGCAGTATCATCTATTTTTTTCACAAAGAAACGACCTAAATTTAATCCGCTTATTGTTCATGTTAGCAGCATCGTTATGGCAGAATGCTATGTTGAAATTGATTCCATTTCGCGTAGATTAATGGAAGCATTTTGGCCTGGGCCATTAACATTAGTTTTACCTTTAAAGTCACATCATAATATCCATCCTTTAACCACTGCTGGTCTGAATACATTGGCTATTCGTTTTCCAGATAGTAGTTTTGCAGACATTGTGCAATGTTTTGGTCGGCCTTTAGCTGCTCCTAGCGCAAATGAATCAGGACGCCTTAGCCCTACTTCAGCTGAAGCTGTTTTTGCATCTTTAGGGGAAACTGTTCCTTTAATTATTGATGGAGGCTCTTCAAAAATAGGGATTGAATCAACGATTATTAAGGTTTGTAATAAAAACATTTATCTTTTGCGTCCTGGGGGGCTTGCTGCTGAAGAAATTGAAACAGTTGCGGAAAAGTCGCTGAAACGATTGGATCAATGCGAGGTGATTGAGGCACCAGGAATGTTGAAGTCACATTATGCACCTAATGCTACAGTTCGTTTAAATGCGCAAAAAGTAGAGTGTGGTGAAGCGCTTTTAGCATTTGGGCCTAAACGCATTATGGGGGTTGAAAATGCCGTTTCTGTTTTAAATCTTAGCAAAAATGGGAAGTTAGAAGAAGCGGCAGCTCATTTGTTTCAATACATGAGAAAATTGGATTCACTTAAAGTAAAGTCTATAGCTGTAGAGCCTATTCCGTCGATCGGGCTTGGTGAGGCTATTAATGATCGTTTAATACGTGCTGCAGCTCCAAAGGAGAAATGGAAATGGAGCGGGATTTAATTGAAAGATTTAAAAAAATTGTTGGCACTGCACATGCTGTTACAGACCAGGCGTTAATTGCACCGTATCTGCTTGAAGAGCGTAGGCTTTTTCATGGAAAAACACCATTGCTTTTACGGCCATCTTCTACGATGGAGGTATCGTCAATTATGCAATTAGCTAGTCAAACTTGTACACCTATTGTGCCGCAGGGTGGAAATACAGGTCTCGTAGGGGGGCAACAGCCTGATGAAAATGGACGTAGCATAGTTTTGTCTATGGAACGATTGAACAAAATCAGGTGTATTAATATTGAAGGTAATTTTGCTGTGGTAGAGGCTGGTGTTATTTTACATAATTTTCAGAAAAAAGTGAGTGAATCTGGCCGTTTTTTCCCTCTTTCTTTGGCGTCAGAAGGTTCTTGCCAAATAGGGGGAAATCTTTCCTCTAATGCAGGAGGGACGAATGTTTTAGCTTATGGCAATATGCGTGAACTGTGTTTTGGTTTAGAAGTTGTTTTGCCAGATGGTCGTATTTTGAATGATTTTCGTTTTGTAAAAAAAGACAATAGCGGTTATGACTTGAAAAATCTTTTTATTGGCGCAGAGGGCACTTTGGGAGTTATAACTGCGGCAGTTTTAAAGATTTTTCCACAAATAAAAGGAAAAGCAGTTGCTTTTGTGGGATTAAACAGTCCAGCCAAGGCGCTTGAGTTTTTATCTCTTGCTCAATGCCATGGAGGACAGATGTTGACGAGCTTTGAACTCATGAGCAAACTTAGCTTGCAAATGGCTTTGAGCTATAATATGGGCAAGATGTCTCCTTTAAAATATGAGCATGAATGGTATGTGTTGATTAATATTTCATCATTGCAGAGTGATGGTGAAGCGTTGTCAATGTTAAATACTATTTTGGAAGAATCTTTAACGAAGATGCTGATAGAAGATGCGGTTATTGCACAATCATTAAAGCAGCAGGATTTTTTTTGGCAATTACGTGAAAGTATTTCATATGCACAAAAATTAGCGGGAGGATCTATTAAGCATGATATTGCTGTGCCTGTTGTCTTTATTCCTGATTTTATCAATGAAGCAGCTCTTATTGTTCAAGATATTTCGCCAGGTGCTCGGGTGGTTTGCTTTGGTCATATGGGTGATGGAAATTTGCATTATAATATTACACAGCCTGTTGAAGTTGATACTGAAGAATTCTTAAAATTGTGGCCACAAATGAATCGCTGTATTCATGATTTAACGATGCGCTATCAGGGAACGTTTTCTGCAGAGCATGGAATTGGTCAGCTTAAGCGCGAAGAATTGCGTGCTTTCAAATCATCTATTGCGTTAGATATTATGCAAAAAATTAAGGAAGTATTCGATCCTTTAGGGATTATGAATCCGGGAAAAATATTATAATTCAAGAACAATAAATTTTTTTTGTTTGGATTTTGATAACCAAAAAATAAACCAGTTGTTTTTTATTTAATCTTTTAATAATCCAGTGAGAAAGAGCTGTTATAGAGTATACATTATTAAGATAAATTGGGACACTGTTATGGCTAATCAATGCTTTAATCAGGCAAAAGCGGGGTTTGAATTTCGGTTGGATCCGTGCCATTTGCCACAAGCGACAACATATTTTTCATCAAAAACGGGCAATAAAATTATCTGTTCATTAAATGAGCGTGGCGTTTTTTTTAAAACGGATTCCTCTTCAGATTTATCGTATTTAGTGCCGGCTTATCATTTTAAAGGTGTTGCAGCACGTACAGTGAAAACTTTTGCAGGAGGAAAAGCTGTTGCATTAGAGTTGCTTCACCCTCAGGCAGAAGTTTGTATTCCTCTTTTAGTCTCTAGAGATTTAAATAATGTGCTTTTGGATTGGAGATTATGGGCAGATACTTATGATCTTCCTATGCTTATGATTAATGAAGATAATAGTATCATGATTGTGAAAGATCGTTCTAATTTACGCCACTTTTTTTACGCGACACCGACCTTGCGTTACAAACAAAAGCGTTTTTTACTTCGTTGTAGTGATTCGTTAGGTTTGCGCTTAATCGTTGATAATCGGGTTGAGATACAGTAATATTAATAACGTATCAATTTTAGCTTATTTACAAAAGTGGATATCTTAACTTTGGCTATGAAAAGTGTTTTTTGATAATTTACAATTTTCTACATATTCAAGCAATCACAATGGATGGGTGTTTGTCTCTAAGGTAGAAAAGAAGCAAAAAGTTGTCTGTGGACAATGGTTAAGAGAGTAAAACCAAAATAAGATTAATGGCAACAGATAGTCCGTATAGTAGCGATTTATAGTTTTATGTTTCAATGAATTATTTGTTGTTTGTTATGTGTCAGAGGAAGTTTATGTATCACTTTAGCATGTAAAACTATGCAAAGAGAAGTTAAAGAGTTTTAATTTTCTTGCGCAATAGCTCGCCATCCAATATCGCGTCGAACAAACCCTTCCGGCCAATCTATACAATCAACAGCTTCATAGGCACGTTTTTGCGCTTGTGTAACAGTGTTACCTGTTGCGGTTATATTTAAAACGCGTCCACCATTAGCAACGAGTGCTCCATTATGCAATGTTGTACCAGCTTGAAAAATTTCTACATCAGAAAAAGTATTTGCTTTATCAACATTGCGGATCACGGTGCCTTTTTGGGGAGAATCAGGATACCCTGTAGCAGCCATTACAACAGTTAGAGCAGCTTTTTCAGACCATTTAAAAGATTTTTTTTCAAGATTTCCTTTCGCGGCTGCAAGGAGAATAGGTAAAATATCCTCCTGTAGGCGCATCATTAAAACCTGACATTCAGGATCGCCGAATCGTACATTAAACTCAATTAATGCTGGTCCTTTTTGCGTTATCATTAATCCGGCGAAAAGAATACCTTTAAAAGGAGATCCCATTTCATTCATACTGTGTAAAGCTGGTTTAATAATTTCTTGGAGAGTACGGTTAATCATTTCCTCTGTCATGATAGGAGCTGGTGAATAAGCCCCCATCCCCCCAGTGTTAACCCCAGTGTCACCATCACCAACACGTTTATGATCTTGTGCGGATCCAAAGGGAATAGCGGTTTTGCCATCACAAAGACAAAAGAAACTTACTTCTTCACCTTCTAGAAAAGATTCTATAACAATTTTCCCCTCTATATCACTAGAGCTTATAGGAAGGTAAGTGTCGACAGCCTTATATGCTTCTTCGATTGTCGTAGCAACGACTACGCCTTTACCAGCAGCCAAACCATCTGCTTTAATGACAATAGGAACGCCTTGTTGATGAATGTAGGCTTTAGCTTTTAAAGCATTGTTAAAGCACCTGTAAGTTCCTGTAGGAATGTTATTTTTATGGCATAAATCTTTTGTAAAAGACTTTGATCCTTCTAACTGAGCAGCTTTTTTTGTAGGTCCAAATACACAGATACCTGCATCGTTTAGGGAGTCTGTTATACCAGCAACTAACGGTGCTTCTGGCCCAACAATTACGAGATCAATAGAATGTGTTTTACAAAAATCGATAACAAGGAGATGATCATCAGTGTTCAAATTAATATTTTCACCTAATTCCATTGTTGCAGGATTTCCAGGAGCACAATATAATTTCGTTAGCAGTGGTGATGCTGCTATTTTCCATGCTAAAGCATGTTCCCGTCCACCTGAACCAATAAGAAGAATGTTCATTATTTTTTCCTACCCTAAAAGAAGATAATAAACTAGTTTTCTTCTTATAAAAATAAAGTTTCTTTATTGCAAAACAAAAGGTAAAACCATTTTATGAAAAAAAGTAAAAATATTTCACATATTCAATCCTGTGAAAGTCCAGGGCGGGTTATGGATGCCTCTTCTAAACAGTGGGTCTACTATTTTTTACCGTGTTCCTTATGGTTTTATGCCCAATTGGCACGTTGGGATCGGCCTATTGGTTGGCTTTTGTTGATGTGGCCTTGCTTTTGGTCGCTCACTATGGCTTTCCTTTCTCATGAAATGCTTCAGTTCTCTTTTTTAGAAGCATTAGTACATTGGTTTTGGTATCTCTTTCTTTTTTTTATTGGATCTGTAGCTATGCGGGGTGCAGGATGTACTTGGAATGATCTTGTTGATCAGCAAATTGATTCTCAGGTAGAACGAACACGTTCTCGCCCGTTACCTACAGGTCATGTAAGTCGGTTTCAGGCAAAAGTCTTTATATTAGTACAGTGCTTAATTGGTTTAGGTGTTTTGTCACAATTTAATATGTTTAGTTTTCTTCTAGGGATATCGTCATTAGTGGCAGTTGCAATTTATCCTTTTATGAAACGTGTGACATATTGGCCGCAATTTTTTTTAGGTGTTGCATTTAATTGGGGAGCATTAATGGGGTGGGCGGTTGTATATGGAAGTTTGAGTTGGGCGCCTATCTTACTTTATGTGGGATCGATTTTGTGGACGATAGGATATGATACAATTTATGCGCATCAAGATAAGGAAGATGATGCTGCTGTTGGTGTAGGTTCTACAGCACTTCTTTTTGGGAAAAGAACTAAATGTGCACTGATGATTTTATATAGTGGTTTTATCTTGCTAGTCGGTTTAGCATTTTATTTAGCGCAAGTTCCCGCTTTAAGCTTTTTAGGACTTCTTGCTGCAAGTATTCACATGGTTATTCAGATCAAAGCTCTTGATATAGATAATAGTTCGCAATGTTTAAAGCTCTTTAAATCTAATTCGTTTGTTGGTTTTTTGATTTTTGCTGGTCTGATATGTAGTGGTATATGGACAAAACTTTATTCTGCATTCTTGTAATGATAATAAACCATGTATTACATTGTGCTGAAATAGAAGGGATTGGTCTTCTTTGATGGTTGAGTTTTTTATCAACTCCTTTAGTTTTAATCAAAAAAAGAGTAGTTTTTTATTTTAATAGGGCACAAAGTGTGCAGAACAGATATTACTTTTATATTCCGTTTTTCGAGTTTTTACTGAATATGAATATAATGTATATTCAGTAGAATATTTTGTAGTTTAAATTTATATAAAGGAAGGTAGTTGTTTTTAAAATTTTATTTCGCAACCATCTGTTAAATTATTATGGAGGGAAAATTTTATTTAAAGCGCAGATGCTAGGGGTAGAGTTTTTGTTTTTTCCAATCAGTACATTTGATCGAATTGCGTGTAAAAATTATGCGATCGTGTAAACGAAATGGGCGGTCGCTCCAAAATTCAATAGAAAGAGGCTTTACACGGAAACCGGACCAATAAGGTGGGCGTGGAACATTTCCTAATGCATAATATGCAGTATATTTAGCAATTTCTTTTTCAAGAGAAAAATGGTTTTCTAATGGTTGAGATTGTTTAGATGCCCATGCACCGATTTGGCTGCCACGTGGTCGCGATTGGAAGTATGCATCTGCTTCTTTGGAACTGACTTTTTCAACAATTCCTCTAATTCTAACTTGACGGCGAAGTGATTTCCAATGAAAAACCAAAGATGCCTTCATTGATTTTAGAATTTCTTGTCCTTTACAGCTTTCATAATTCGTATAGAAGGTGAACCCCTGAGAGCTGAAATCTTTGAGAAGAACCATACGAACATTAGGTAAGCCTGTTTCATCAACTGTTGCTAATGCCATAGCATTAGGATCATTTATTTCACTCATCGTAGCATCTTTGAGCCAATTAGAAAAAAGTGTAAAAGGCTCTTGCATTTGCACACAGTTATCTTCTGTTTGTACTTTATCGTGCATAATATCTCCAAAGATCAGAGAACAGAAATAAGGTGTTTAGAATTTATTTTAATTTACTTTATTTCAAAGAAGTAAGATCCTTATAATCCTTAACTTCAAAAAAGTAGTGTTGTCATGTTATTTTTACGATGTTTTAATAATTTTTGTCTTTAGTCTATTTATTTTATAATGCAATAAACTATAAATTATATACTTTATCTTGTATTGTAGTTCTTTCATAGACATATAAAAAAGAAAAAATATTATATGGAATTATTGATAAAACTGTGAGGGATATTAAACAACTTATCAGTTGATGTTTTTAAAATGAAAAAACTGAAAAGAGGACAATATGCGTGATCCCTATACAGTTCTGGGTGTAGAGCGTACTGCAAAACCGCAAGAAATTAAGTCTGCCTTCAGAAGGTTGGCCAAAAAGTATCATCCAGATCATAATATGGATGATATAAAAGCTAAAGAGAGGTTTTCTGAAATTAATCAAGCTTATGAAATTATAGGTGATAAAGAAAAAAAAGCGCAATTTGATCGCGGCGAAATTGATATGGAAGGAAAACCGATTCATCGTGCCTACGGCACTGGTGAAAATTTTAATAACAGACATAATCCTTTTGCAGGAGCAGGGGGGGGTGATTTTGGTTCTTCGGCCGGTACAAATTTTGATGCGAGTGATATTTTTAGAGATCTATTTGGAAGGGGAAGTAACTTTTCGAATTCTGCACAATATCATCAGCCGCCGCAACAAGGAGCCCATGTTCGCACTACTCTTTCAGTCACATTGGAGCAGATGGTTGGTGTAGAAAGGGTAGAAGCTATTTTCCCTAATGGAAAAAGGTTAAAGATTAAGCTTCCAGACTATGTTGAAGATGGGCAAACTATTCGTTTGAAAGGTCAAGGAGAAGAGGGAGATTATGGTAGGGCAGGGGATGCATTGGTGACCATTCGCATTCAGAAACATCCTCGTTTGCGCGTTGAAGGAAGAGCTCTCCATCTTGATTTACCAATTTCGCTTAAACATGCTGTTTTAGGAGCAAAAGAAGAAGTTGAAACTTTAGAAGGGCGTGTTGTTTTAACTATTCCTGCATGGTCAAGTTCTGATCGAATTTTAAGGTTGAAAGGAAAGGGACTGCGTTTAAAAAATGGAATAAGAGATGATCTTTATGTGCATGTTCGTATTATGTTACCGGAAAGTAGAGATACTGCCTTAGAACAATTCTTACAAACGCAAAAGGTTGATTAAAAATTATGCAAGAATGTAGTTTTTGTTTGATTTTAAACCAATTGCTTGAAGAAAAAGTCTACCTATGTCATAGGCAGGTAAATAACATTGATTTAAAGTATCAACGGGGCAGTGCTAATGGCTAATGATAATGGTTTATTATGCGGAAAGCGTGGTCTAATTTTAGGGCTTGCTAATAATCGTTCTATCGCTTGGGGAATAGCTAAGGCGGTTAGTGCAGCAGGGGGAGAGCTTGCTTTTACTTATCAAGGTGAAGCGATGAAAAAGCGTGTTGAACCTTTAGCTGAAGAAGTAAATGGGATTATTTGTGGTCATTGTGATGTTTCTGATAGTGCATCTATTGACGCAGTTTTTAAGGAGATAGAAAAAAAATGGGGGAGATTAGACTTTTTAATTCACGCAATTGGTTTTTCAAATAAAGATGAGTTGAGTGGTCGTTATGTTGATGTTAGCGAATCAAATTTTATGATGACAATGAATATTTCTGTTTATTCTTTAACGGCTCTTACTCAGCGAGCAGAAAAATTAATGTTAAATGGTGGTTCAATTTTAACACTGAGTTATTATGGTGCAGAAAAAGTTGTTCCAAATTATAATGTGATGGGAGTTGCTAAAGCGGCTCTTGAGGCAAGTGTGAAGTATCTAGCAGTGGATTTAGGGCCTAAGAATATTCGTGTTAACGCGATATCTTCTGGGCCTATTAAAACGTTGGCTGCTTCTGGCATTGGTGATTTTCGCTATATTTTAAAATGGAACGAATATAATGCTCCCTTGCGTCGTACGGTGACAATTGAAGAAGTAGGTGATTCTGCTCTTTATTTTCTTTCTGATTTATCTCGTTCTGTTACTGGTGAGGTGCACCACGTCGATTCAGGTTATAATATTATAGGTATGAAAGCTGTTGATGCACCGGATATTTCTGTCGTTAAAGAGTAAGGGTTGGTCTATAAAATTTCATTTTAGTGATAAGTTGATCGAACTTTAAGAGCAGTCAGCGGTATTAAGAATTAGAGACTATATCATGCGCAGTATACATTCTGATTGTATATATTCGGCAGAGGAATGGGTCATTCTTTATGTCGCATAATACATTTGGCCATCTGTTTCGCGTAACAACATGGGGTGAAAGTCATGGTCCTGCCATTGGTTGTATCATTGATGGGTGCCCGCCAAGAATTGTTTTTACGCTTGCAGATGTTCAACATTATCTTGATAAGCGTAGACCGGGACAGTCCAAATATACAACGCAGCGCCGAGAGTTGGATCAAGTAGAGATACTGTCAGGTGTTATTGTCCAGGATGATGCGGTGACGTTTGTAACGACTGGTGCGCCAATTTGCATGTTGATTCGAAATAGGGATCATCGTTCTAAGGATTATAGTTCAATTGTTCATCAATATCGTCCAAGCCACGCAGATTATACTTATGATGCTAAATATGGTATTCGTGATTTTCAGGGTGGAGGGCGTTCTTCTGCACGTGAAACAGCAGCACGTGTAGCAGCAGGTGCTATTGCACGTAAAATTGTGCCTGGCTTAATTGTAAGGGGAGCTGTGATAGCTATTGGTCCCCATAATATTAACCGCGATCGTTGGGATTGGTTGGAGGTAGATAACAATCCCTTTTTTACGCCTGATGCAGAGATGGTGCAGTTTTTTAGTGATTACATTAGCAAATTACGTAAAGATGGTTCATCCGTTGGCGCTATTGTTGAAGTTGTTGCAGAAAATGTTCCAGCAGGATTAGGGGCGCCTATTTATGCAAAACTTGATCAGGATATCGCTTCATTATTAATGTCTATTAATGCAGTTAAGGGAGTTGAAATTGGCGATGGATTTGCAGCGGCGCGCTTGAGGGGAGAGGAAAATGCTGATGAAATGCGTATGGGAAGTGATGGAAAGCCACTTTTTTTATCTAATCACGCTGGTGGTATTTTAGGAGGAATATCAAGTGGACAGCCAATTGTTGCGCGTTTTGCTGTTAAGCCTACTTCATCAATTTTGATTCCTCGTCGTTCGATTGACGTTGATGGTAATGATGTGGACGTTATAACAAAAGGGCGTCATGATCCATGTGTTGGAATTCGTGCTGTTCCTGTTGGTGAAGCGATGGTCGCTTGTGCTATTGCTGATCATTATTTAAGGCATCGTGGTCAAGTTGGTGATTTTAAAGGTGAATAATGACGTATGACCAAAAAAAGGTTGTTTCTGCTATTCAAGCATTTGAACGCGGTGAAATTGTCGTAGTGACAGATGATGATGACCGTGAGAATGAAGGTGATCTGATTGTTGCTGCCGCCCATTGTACAGAAGAAAAGATGGCATTTATCATTCGTTATACAACGGGTATTGTTTGTGCACCTATGCCAAAAGAAGAGGCGCAACGGCTTCAGCTTGCCCCCATGGTATCAAATAATAATTCAGTGCACCATACACAATTTACTGTTACTGTTGACTCTCAGCATGGAATAACGACGGGTATTTCAGCGCATGATCGTAATGTAACGGTTCGTAATCTTGCTAATGCAAATGCTGGTGCAAGCGACTTTATCCGTCCTGGACATATTTTTCCTTTAATTGCGCATGAAGGGGGTGTTCTCATGCGTTCAGGCCATACTGAGGCAGCAGTTGATTTATGTAAATTAGCTGGTTTACCGCCAGTTGGTGTTATCGGTGAGTTAGTTAATGATGATGGTACTGTTAAACATGGGGATGAAGTAACAAAGTTTGCACAAGATAATAGTTTACATATGATAACTGTTGCAGATCTGATTGCTTATCGTCAGCGCAAAGAAATGTTGGTCAAACATGTAGGGGAAGTATGTATTGAAACATCAGTTGGCCCAGCTGTTGTTCAAAGTTATCAGCTTCCTTGGGAGGAGGTTCAGCATATTGCAATAGTTTTGGGCGACATTCGTGATGGTGAAAATATCCCTGTACGTTTGCATCGCGAAAATATCATAAGTGATGTTTTTTGTCAGTCATCAAATATTGCAGCTATTATGCAGCATATGATGCAAAAAGAAAAACGTGGTGTATTTGTTTATTTGAGAGAAGGGTCTGCTGGTGTTGGTTTTCAGCCAGCTTTTGACAATCAAAAAATGGCAGTCAAAATTTCAGAAAATCATGTTCAAGCGATTGAGCGTAACAAAGAGTGGCGTCAAATTGGTTTAGGATCTCAAATTTTAAAACATTTAGGAATTAGCTCTGTTATTGTTTATGCTTCTAAAGAGCGTCATTATGTGGGGTTAGAAGGATTTGGAATTCGTATATCCAGAACAGATATCTTATGAGGATTACATGGCACAAGAAATAAAACAGCATGATGTAGAAGCATTAAGTTTTGAAGAAGCGCTTAAACAGCTTGAGTTAATTGTTGAAAATTTAGAACGTGGGGATGTTCTTTTAGAGAAGTCAATTGATCTTTATGAGCGTGGTGAAGCTCTTAAGAGGCATTGCGATAAACTTTTAAAAGCAGCTGAAATTAAAATTGAGAAAATCAAGATTTCAGAGAACGGTTCTCCAGAAGATTTAGAACCATTTGATTTTTAATAATAATAAATAATTTTAGATGTTTATTGCAAAATGAAAGGCAAAATATTTTGTTTAAATGCGTTGGTCTTTGTGGGTGTTTTTCATAAGATAAATTTAAAATGAGAAAATTGGTAGATAATCTTACAGAGATAAAGTATGACAATAGAAATGCACCACACTATGAACAAAAAAGTAAAAAGCATCTATATGCCTTTTGCTCTATTTTAAAGGGATAGTAAAGGAGCTTTTTTTGTCTCACACATTAACGCCACTACTTGACCGTATTTGTTTTCCTCAAGATTTGCGGATATTATCAGAAGCTGATTTAGTAAAGCTAGCTTATGAATTACGAGCTGAAACAATTGATGCAGTTTCTGTGACAGGCGGACATCTCGGTGCAGGGCTTGGTGTTATTGAATTAACAATTGCGCTGCATTATGTTTTCAATACGCCTGAAGATAGAATTATCTGGGATGTAGGGCATCAAGCTTATCCGCATAAAATTTTAACAGGTCGTAGAGATAGAATTCGTACATTGCGCCAAGAGGGCGGTTTATCAGGTTTCACAAAGCGTTCAGAAAGTGTGTATGATCCATTTGGAGCAGGGCACTCTTCCACTTCTATTTCCGCGGGTCTTGGTATGGCTGTGGTTAGTGCTTTGAAGGAAGAAAAAAAGCGAAACATCATTTCTGTCATTGGGGATGGTGCAATGTCTGCTGGTATGGCATATGAAGCGATGAATAATGCTGGTGCTTTGGACGCACGTTTGATAGTTATCCTTAATGACAATGACATGTCTATTGCACCTCCTACGGGTGCGATGAGCGCGCATTTGGCTCGATTGGTCTCCCATCCCTCTTATCGTAGTTTGCGTGAACGGGTAAAAATATTTAGCAAAAAGTTGCCAAAGTTTTTTTTAGATCAAGCGCATCGTTCAGAAGAGTTTGCAAGACTTTTTTTAATGGGAGGAACCTTGTTTGAAGAGCTTGGTTTTTACTATGTTGGACCTATAGATGGTCATAATTTAAATCATTTGCTGCCTGTTTTGAAGAATGTTCGTGAATACTCTAGCGGTCCTGTTTTAGTACATGTTGTCACCCATAAAGGGAAAGGATATGCACCTGCAGAAGAATCATCTGATAAATATCATGGTGTTAATTGTTTTGATGTTGTTACAGGAAAACAGGTTAAAGTAAAAAGTACAGTGCTTCCTTATACTAAAGTATTTTCTAACGCTTTAATAGAAGAGGCTAAGCTTGATGATAAAATTGTTGGTATAACTGCTGCAATGCCGACTGGGACAGGTCTGGATGCTTTTTCTAAACAATTTCCAAATAGGATGTTTGATGTTGGTATTGCTGAACAGCATGCTGTGACTTTTGCAGCAGGTATTGCCTGTGAAGGATATAAGCCTTTTGTTGCAATTTATTCTACTTTTTTGCAGCGTGCTTATGATCAGATTGTTCATGATGTATCGATTCAAAAATTACCGGTGCGTTTTGCGATTGATCGTGCAGGTTTTGTGGGTGCGGATGGTGCAACGCATGCTGGAAGCTTTGATATTGCTTTTTTGACAATTCTTCCTGATTTTGTGATTATGG
This sequence comes from Bartonella eidoli, assembly GCF_036576145.1. NCBI lineage: Bacteria > Pseudomonadati > Pseudomonadota > Alphaproteobacteria > Hyphomicrobiales > Bartonellaceae > Bartonella > Bartonella eidoli. Next base: position 97,307 of record NZ_JBAFWX010000004.1, read on the forward strand.
CTCCTTCTGATGAGGTTGAGCTGATGCATATGGTGCGCACTGCAGCAGCTTATGATCAGGGCCCTATTTCTTTTCGTTATCCACGTGGTGAAGGTATCGGTATGGATTTACCACAGCGAGGTGAGTTGCTCGAAATTGGAAAAGGACGCATTTTGTGTGAGGGGAATAGGGTGGCTCTTGTTTGTTTTGGAACGCAATTATCTGAGGCGCTAATAGCAGCGAATAAATTGGAAGCAGAGGGAATATCTACAACTGTTGCTGATGCGCGGTTTGCAAAACCTTTAGACAAAGATTTAATGCGTCGTTTAGCGCGTGAGCATGAGTTACTAGTAACAATTGAAGAAGGATCAATGGGTGGGTTTGGAGCATATTTATTACAATTTTTGGCGCAAGAAGGACTTTTGGATCACGGTTTAAAAATCCGTACCTTAAAATTGCCTGATGAATATTTAACTCACGGTTCACCAAAGAAAGTTCTTTCGCGTATTGGGCTTGATAATATTGGTATTTTCAATATTGTTTTTACTGCTTTAGGATGTAAAGTACGGACAATACGTAAAGTTCGAGTATAAAGATGGTGGTTAAAAAAAGGCTTGATGTTTTTTTAGTCGAAAAAAAGTTTTTTACTACCCGTTCACGTGCACGTGATGCCATTATGCGTCAGACTGTAAAGGTTGATGGAGAAGTTATTTTAAAAGCTGGGCAAATTATTTCTGATAATGTAGAGATTGTCGTTTGTGATCCGGCACAAAGTTATGTTTCACGTGCAGCATTAAAGTTGATTAGTGCGTTGGATGCGTTTCCAGTTGTGACAAATAAAGTAACTGCTATTGATATTGGCGCATCGACGGGTGGTTTTACGCAAGTTCTCCTAGAACGTGGAGCTGCTCATGTTATCGCTGTTGATGTTGGTCATAATCAATTTGATACACATTTATCTTGTAACACTGCTATAACTTTATTAGAAGGTTTAAATGCTAGAGACTTAAAACAGGAACATTTAGGTGGTCGAGAAGTTGATCTTATAGTATCGGATGTTAGTTTTATCTCTCTTAAACTTGCATTGCCATCCTCTTTGGCTTTATCTAAAAAAGGAGCACAAGCTGTTTTATTGGTAAAGCCACAATTTGAGATTGGTCGAGAAGGTCTTGGTAAGGGGGGGGTCATAAGAAATTTATCAACAACACAAAAAATAGCTGAAGAACTGTTCGATTGGTTGAATACTCAAGTAGGCTGGGTTTCAAAAGGTTTGATTCCTTCACCTATTGTAGGAAGAGATGGCAATTTTGAATATTTATTATTCGGAGAAAAAGAAGGGTGAATAACAGGGTAATAATTGATCATATTGGAATAAATGGTTATGGTATTTCCACTGTATCGCAGTCCTTTGTTTATGTCCCTTTTACTTTACCAGAAGAAGTTGCTACAATCACACTTCATGGGAAATATGGGAAGCTTATTGCTTTAGAAAAGAGTTCACCAGAACGCATTAGTGCTGTTTGTCAGCATTTTGAGAGCTGTGGAGGATGTCTTCTTCAACATTGGCATGCTGATTCATACCGTTCTTGGAAACGGCAGTTAGTTGTTGATGCACTTAAAAATTGTGGAATTGATATTTTAGTTTCACCTTTGATTGAATGTGGATATCATAGTCGTCGACGTATCACTTTAACAGTGGATATAACTAAGAAAGGCCATGTCATTGGTTTTAATCGTTATCTATCTCATGATGTTATAGCGCTTAAGGAGTGTCCGGTTACGCGTTTAGAAATTATATCTAGACTTAATGATATTAGGGTACTTTGTTCTTTTATAAGCAATAATGCTAAGCGGTTTCGTGTGACGATAACATCTGTCGAAAATGGTTTAGATGTTGCTTTTAATGGGTGTACTGTGCAGGACGAATATATTCGTCAGAAGATGATTGATACAGCTCTTCAATGTAAAATTACGCGCTTGTCCATTGGAGGTGAAGTTTTAGTCGAACAGGAAAAGCCGTTGATTTATTTTGGGGATGTTTGTGTTGAATTTCCTACAGGTGGATTTCTTCAGGCAACCTCTGAAGCAGAAAATATTATGGGCAATATTATTTTGACTCATTTAAAAGGAGCAAAGAACGCTGTTGATTTGTTTTCAGGAGTGGGGACATTCGTGTTACGTATGGCAAAACAGGTGAATGTTCATGCAGTAGAAAATAATACAACAGCATTAGAAAACTTGAGTCGGGCAGCACGTTTTTCTACAGGTTTAAAAACAGTTACATGGGAAAAACGTGATCTCTTTCGTTGTCCACTTTCTGCAAAGGAGTTAGAATTTTTTGATATTGTTGTTTTTGATCCTCCACGTGCTGGTGCAAAAGAACAAATGGGTGAATTAGCGAAGGCGAAAATTCCACGTGTGATAGCTATTTCTTGCAATCCTGTTACATTTTCTCGTGATTTGTCTATTCTTATTGCAGGTGGTTATATACTAGAGAAAGTTATACCAATTGATCAATTTTTATGGTCTCCGCACGTTGAAATTATTGCTATTTTAAGCAAGAAAAAAGTGAAGACAGGTTGGAGGCTTTAGTTTATAGGAAATGACATAAATCATTTATAATAAAATAAGTCCAATTATTTTTATGACAATGCTGTTCCACCAATTGTCATACTATTAATTCGCAAGTGAGGTTGTCCAACTCCAACGGGGACATTTTGTCCAGCTTTTCCGCATGTCCCTACACCGTTATCAAGTTTGCTATCATTTCCGATCATTGTAATACGTTTCATTGCTTCTGGCCCGTTTCCAATGAGAGTTGCACCTTTAATTGGTGCTACAACTTTTCCATTTTCAATTCGGTATGCTTCAGTACATTCAAATACAAATTTTCCTGAAGTGATATCAACTTGACCTCCACCAAATGAAACAGCATAGATACCGCTTTTTAATGATGAAATAATTTCCTCAGGCGTTTTATCTCCCCCCAACATTATTGTGTTGGTCATTCGCGGCATTGGTGCATGCGCATAAGATTCCCGACGTCCATTCCCCGTTGGATTTACGCCCATAAGTCGAGCATTTAGTCTATCTTGCATAAAACCAACAAGTTTTCCATTTTCAATAAGGACATTACATTTTGATGGAGTACCTTCATCATCGATGGTGAGTGAGCCACGGGATTGAGGAATTGTGCCATCATCAATGACTGTAACACCTTGCGCGGCAATTTGTGTACCTAAAAGTCCAGAGAAAGCAGATGTTTTTTTGCGGTTAAAGTCACCCTCTAAGCCGTGACCTACGGCTTCATGCAGCATAACGCCTGGCCATCCATTGGCTAAAACAACATCAAATGTTCCTGCTGGTGCTGCTTCTGCTTCCAAATTTATTAAAGCCATACGCAGAGCCTCATCGGCGGCTTTTTTCCAGTTTTCTTCGTTAATGAATTGGCTAAATGTTTGCCGTCCACCACATCCATAAAAGCCATTTTCACGTCGATCACCTTTGGCAACAACCACAGACAGAGCAAGTTTTACAAGAGGACGAATATCGCGAGCAAAGTGTCCATCAGCACGTAAAATTTCAACATGTTGTAATGAACCAGAGAGTGAAATCGTAACTTGATGTAATTTGTCGCTTTTATTTCGTAAATAAGTATCAATTTTTTGTAAAAGTATACTCTTTTCTTCGAATGACGGACTAATAAGGGGATTATGAGATTGATAAAGCGCTTTGTTTGTTTTAGGAGGCGCTGCACTATAAGATCCTACGTGATTATTATATGCAATAGTTTTAGCTGCTTCGCTGGAGCGTTGAAGTGCAGCAATTGATAATTCACTAGAGTGCGCATATCCTGTTGCTTCTCCAGAAACAACACGTAAACCAAATCCCATATCTTGTTGAAATGAACCATTTTTAAGTTGTCCATTATCAAATAAAAGCGTTTCGCTTTCTGTATACTCAAGATAAAGCTCACCATCATCAGCGTGATGGAGCGATTCTTGTACAAGTGATTGCACTTTAAATGGGGCAATATCAAAATGATCAATTAGGGATTTCATAGTAGCTATCCTATTTCATTGGGGATCTGAGAAATTTCTATTGTCTTGTTTGAGAGTTTGTAAACAATCTATAAGATTTTTTGATCGGTTGAGTTATTTAAATTTTACCACGTCGGTAAGGTTGCATAGGCATCTTTAAGGCCATTGAGATCAACGAGGCCTCCAATACCTTGTTCAGGGGTTGTAAAAATAAAATAGGTTGCTGCTTTACCTTCTAAAAAGAGTCGTAATGTATCTCCTTTAAGAAGGGATTCTGCAACACAAGTATCACCAAGACAACGGCGATATTCTATTTTTCCTATATCCTTATCGTCGATTTTAATACCAACACCTGATCTTAATTCAACTCGAATCGGAGCGAAAACACGCATTAAGGCTCCCTGATTTTTGGGAAGTTTATAAAACGTAACGCGGAGAACAATATCATGATGATTTTTTGTGTGCACATTTTGTACAACTTCACATTGTATATTAGGTGTACCAGGTGGGAGAGAACAGACTTTTGTCCATGCACCATAGGATTGTGGGGCAGGGATATTTTGTTCATTGGGTGTTTGTGCAAAAGCATAAACAATGAAGATGTTATAAAATATGTGAATAGAAAGACCAACAAGGAAAGTTTTTTTTAGAAATTTATAAAGTACCACAGAAAAGTCCCTATCCGAATCAATACTGTATTTTTGATAGATTTGCATAAAGAAAAAGTTTTAGAATGAAACTGTAGCATAAAATCATTATCTACCCAAATATATTAATTCATATGCGACAATAAATTGAAAGAAATAATATTTTGTAGGAGATAAAGCTTTTAGCGTTATTATTGTGATGATGCATTTAAAATGATGGTGTGTAAAACAGGTAATCAATATGCATTAAAAGTTTTTAAAATTGGTAGGTACTTTTGTTGTTTCCATATGCTAGATAATATTTTAGATTGAGAGAGATACAAAAGGTTTTAGAGCGGAATGTCTAATTCAGAAAAACTATCATCTGCAAGTGGTAAATCAATTCTGCCCAAATCGGGAGTTTATGATTATATTACGTTGTTGAAGCCACGGGTTATGTCACTGGTTGTATTTACAGCTTTGGTTGGGCTTGTTGTGTCACCTCATTCTATGAGCCCATTATACAGTTTTTTAGCAATCTTATGTATTGCCGTAGGTGGTGGTGGTGCTGGAGCACTCAATATGTGGTATGATGCTGATATTGATGCAGTCATGGAGCGTACTAAAAACCGTCCTATTCCTACCGGTAAAATTAGCTCTAAGAAGGCGTTTGTTTTTGGTATGGTTCTTTCTATGCTTTCTGTATTGATTATGGGAAGTTTTATTAATTGGTTTGCAGCATTTCTCCTTGCCTTCACAATTTTCTTTTATATTGTTATTTATACAATTTGGCTAAAGCGTATGACGCCGCAAAATATTGTTATTGGTGGTGCTGCTGGAGCTTTTCCGCCTATGGTTGGTTGTGCTGCTGCTACAGGTACAGTTAGTATAGATAGTTTTTTATTATTTCTCATTATTTTTATGTGGACTCCCCCGCATTTTTGGGCGCTTTCCCTATTTTCATCTCTTGATTATGAGGTAGCAGGCATTCCTATGATGCCTAATGTAAGAGGTGAGCGCTCAACAAAAAAACAAATTTTAATTTACTCTATTATTATGGCGATCTGTGCTTTTGGACCTTGTATTACGGGTTTTGCTGGGATTTTCTATGGTATTTTTTCAACAATTTTAAGCACTATCTTTGTTTATTTTTCTTATTGTTTATGGAAAACAGATACACGAGACTCTACCATTTTTATGGCAAAGAAAACGTTTTTCTTTTCACTATGTTATTTAGCTTCTATATTTGGAATCTTGTTAATTGAATCCCTTTTTTAGTATTTTGTGTAAGATATTGGAAATTAATAATAAATTTTTAATAATTGGCTTACAAAAAATACTATACGATGAAGTTATTTAGTATAAAATTCTATGAAAGAGGAAAATGTTACTTGTATGTTTTCTCTTTATCTTCCGTTGTATTGTAGTTGTTTAAATATGTTGTCAAATAGATATTAAGGATGGTTTATATATGTCTATACTACCCTCTTTGACAATACGTCTTTGTGGCCCGCGTGGATTTTGTGCAGGAGTTGATCGTGCTATTCAGATTGTTCTTCTTGCATTAAAAAAATATGGTGCTCCAGTGTATGTGCGTCATGAAATTGTGCATAATCGTTATGTGGTTGAAGGGTTGCGACAACGGGGAGCTGTTTTTGTAGAAGAGCTTGATGAAATTCCAGAAGAACATCGAAGTCAGCCTGTTGTATTTTCTGCTCACGGCGTGCCAAAATCTGTGTCAGAAAAGGCAAAATCCTATAATATGTTTTATCTTGATGCAACATGTCCTTTAGTTTCTAAAGTTCATAAGCAAGCTATACGACACCAGCGTCATGGTCGTCATGTTATTTTGATTGGTCATGCTGGCCATCCTGAGGTAATAGGTACAATGGGGCAACTCGCAAAAGGAGCTGTTACGTTAATTGAAACTGTAGAAGATGCTTGGCATTATCAGCCAGGTACTCCAAATCAATTGGGGTTTGTAACGCAAACAACACTTTCTGTTGAAGATACAGCAGGGATTCTTGATGTTTTACAAAAACGCTTTCCTGCGTTGCAAGCACCGGCAGCAGAATCAATTTGTTATGCCACTACAAATCGCCAAAATGCTGTTAAAGCAGCGGCACGGGGGAGTGATTTATTTTTAATTGTTGGTGCACCAAACTCCTCTAATTCACAACGTTTAGTAGAGGTTGCTGAAAGATTTGGTGCGCGGCAGCCTATTCTAGTTCAACGCGCTGATGAAATTGATTTTGATCGTTTGGGTCCCCTTTCTGTCGTAGGCCTTTCAGCAGGGGCTTCTGCTCCTGAAGTTATTGTTGAAGAAATTATCTCGGCTTTTCGTGAGCGTTACGATGTTACAATAGAATTGGCTGAAACAGTTTTAGAAATGGAAACATTTTTAGTCAATCGTGAATTACGTGATGTTGTTTTAACTCCTCAAGATATGGCTTTTGTTAATGGTTTATCTGAGACAAAAAAAGACTAAAACTAGGATATATGGTTGCCTACAACGAAAGAAAAATAATGGCAGTTTATACAGATATTCATCCGAATGATTTGAAGAAATTTTTGACACGTTATTCAATTGGTTCACTTTTATCTTATCAAGGTATAGAGGACGGTATAGAAAATTCTAATTTTATTCTGCATACAACAAAGGGAAAGTTCATTTTAACGCTTTATGAAAAGCGTATTTCAAAAGATGACTTGCCTTTTTTTTGTAGTCTTATGCAGTATTTGAATCAGCGTGAAATTCCATGTCCTCAACCAGTAATTCAAAATGATGGAGCGATGATCGGTGAATTGGCAGGGCGTCCTGCTGCTATTATTACCTTTTTGGAAGGGGTTTGGATGCGTCAACCCAATGTGTATCATTGTTGCGAAGTAGGGAGTAATTTAGCGAGATTGCATTTAGCAGGGCAGAATTTTCCACTTAGCCGTAGAAATACTCTTTCTCTCGTAGATTGGAAACTATTGTGGAAACGTTGCCAAATGGTGGAAGATAAATTGCTTGAAAAGTTTAGAAAAAAAATTAATGCAGAGTTAGATTTTTTAGAAAAAAATTGGCCATCAAATTTACCAACAGGTATCATTCACGCTGATTTATTTAATGATAATGTATTTTTTTTAAACCATCGTCTTTCTGGGATGATAGATTTTTACTTTGCTTGTAATGATTTTTTTGCTTATGATTTAGCGATCTGTTTGAATGCGTGGTGCTTTGAGCATGATCATTCTTATAATCTTACAAAAGCACGTAAATTGTTAGAAAATTATCAAAGAATAAGACCATTGGCGCTTCTAGAATTGGATTCAATGATTCTATTGGCGCGTGGCGCTGCTTTGCGCTTTTTACTGACACGCCTTTATGATTGGTTCAATACACCATCTGATAGCTTTGTGGTTAAGAAAGATCCGTGGGAATATTGGCACAAGCTTTATTTTTTTAGTAATATAAGTCTGCTGAATGAAATAGGTTTTTGAATTATATGTTTAAGCAACAGAAAGTTGTTGAAGTTTATACAGATGGTGCTTGCTCAGGTAATCCTGGAGTTGGAGGGTGGGGAGCAATTTTGCGCTGGAATGGTCATGAACGTGAACTTTATGGTGGAAAAGCGTATACGACTAATAATCAAATGGAACTGATGGCAGCAATTTTTGCATTGAAGGCACTTAAAGAATCTTGTTCGGTTGATCTTTATACGGATTCAGTTTATGTGCGCAACGGTATATCTGTGTGGCTCGAAGGTTGGAAAAAAAATAATTGGCGCACTGCATCAAAAAAACCTGTTAAAAATATGGAAGTATGGCAAGACCTTGAAAAGGCTTGTTCTTGTCACACTATCAGATGGCACTGGGTAAAAGGGCATGCTGGCCATCCTGATAATGAACGTGCAGATGCACTTGCACGCAAAGCAATTGCTGAATACCGTGAAAATGGATACTTTTCAGCATAGTTTTTTCTTAAAAATTTTTCTTGTTTATCATGGGCTGGTAGTTTTTTGGTTATTGATGAAGGACGAATGTTCCATTGAAAGCATTATCTTTAAAAGTAACAGTATAAAAAATAATTTTCTTTTTTTCATCTGGTATGAAATAGATGGGAGCGTTAAAAAGTGTATATTCTACATTCTCATTTATTTTTTTCGCGGGCCCAATTTGCATTTCTCCTCCATCTAAAAAAAGAGATGTAGGAATAGCTTTATTATTTTTTATTTTTATAAAAAGCATGTTGGCATCTTTTTTAGCACTTATCTGAAATTCATAATTTGTAGTATGGGGGAGAGAAGCTTGAGCGTTTTTTAATAAGGATATTGGAAGATGCTTATTTTGAAGAGCCGGTGGTGAAAAATCGAAGTTAACCGAAAATGGAATACAAATTTTATTACATAATCCAATGGTTAAGGAGCCACTTAAATTTTTTCTTGAATCGAAGAGAGTAAAAGGTAGCACTACTTTGTTTTTATACCCTAATGTCCAGTCATTTTCTGTTTCATAAAGCTGTGGTACGGGATAAAAGATTTCATAAGAAATTTGCTGATTGAATTCAAAAAAAGGTGCCATACCTGAACTTCCTGGATTTCGCCAATAGGTTTTCCATTCTGGTTTAAGTACAACTTCAATAATACCATCTCTTACTTCAGAAAAAGATGGGTTGGTGATAGCTAATCTGATACGACCTCCGTCTGATTCATACCAAGGTGTTGCGACAAGGTATGATTTTGGATTTGCTTGAGAACTCATTGAGAAATTAAGCAATCCTAAAAATACAAATGTTATACTTAAGGGGGCTGAAATTTTTTTATAAAAAAAATTTGAAATCCTTTGTGAATTTATAAAGATTTGAGTTTTTTTCATTTGAGCTTTATTTTCTTTTTGTACTAATTGAATTTGTAATATGTAAATTGTGGAGAAGAACAGAGTAATGAATCAGTGTGACGGCTTTTTAGGTGGACAATTACTCATAGCAATGCCTGGAATAAATGATAAGTGTTTTAGCCGTTCTGTTATTTATGTTTGTGCACATTCTGATGCTGGTGCTATGGGCATTATCCTCAATAGATTGCATCATATTGATTTTCCAGAACTTTTGCTTCATATTGGGGTCATAAATAGTAGCAAAAAGAAATTTCTTTCTGAGCCAATAAAAAAGTTTCCTGTACGCTATGGTGGCCCTGTTGAACCTGCACGTGGTTTTGTTCTCCATTCAGACGACTACACCTGCGAAGAAACTATTTCTATCGCAGATAAGATTTGCTTCACTGCAACTATTGATATATTAAAAGCAATCAGTTGTAAACAAGGTCCTCAACATGCATTGATAGCACTCGGTTATGCTGGATGGAAAGCAGGACAGCTTGAAGCTGAAATATCTGCCAACAGCTGGTTGATTAGTCACACATCGTCTAATTTTCTCTTTGAAAGCAATTTAGATCGTAAATACGAAGAAAGCCTCATGCGTATGGGGATTAATCCAGCTTATCTTGTTTCGGAAATGGGACATGCATGAGATATTGTCTTTCAAATCTTTTCTGCAATTATTTTATTTTCATCTTTAACGTTTTAAACTTTATAAGGAAAGTGATTTTGAATGAGAGTAATTAATTCTTCAATAGCAATTGGTTTAGTAACAAGAGTACTTTGAACGTATTTGCAACCTTCTTGGCGTAGAAAGATAGCTGCTTTTTCATTTTCAACCCCTTCTGCAATGATTTGCAAGTTAATATCTGTTGCCATATTAATAATTGATTTGAGAACCAATTTTTTCTTAGATGAATCAATAGAGATAAGCGAACGATCCAGTTTAATCATATCGAATGGGTAACGAATCAAATAGGCAAGAGACGAATAATCTGTTCCAAAATTATCGAGCGCAAGATTTATTCCGAGTGCTTTTATTTGTTCAAAAAAATGTGCAGATTGTTCTGGGTTTTTTCTTAAAACAAATTCAGATATTTCTATCATCAAGCGCCCTTTGTTAAGTGGGTGGCGAAGCAGGGTAGAACGCAGCTGATTTATAAAGTTTGGATGAACCATCTCTGCACTTGGTAAATTGATTGATGCAAAGAAAGAGTGTTGAGAAAATTTTTTTTGTATATGTATAAGATCAATAACAGCGTTATCAATAATGAATTGCGCTAAATCCATAATGATTTGCTCATTTTCTGCGATTTTTATAAAATCAGAAACATTTAAATTTCCATAATTGGGATGATGCCATTCTATAATTGTTTCAAAACCAATAACCTGTCCATCTGATAAATTAAGAATAGGATGATAAAGGATTTTCATTTCATTACGTTTTATAGCATAATGAATGTCTTTTTCCATACTATTGTGTGCTAGACCAAAAGTGCGAAAGTTAGGTCTAAAAGGTTCAATATGATTACCGCCCATTTGTTTGGCGTGGATCATCGCTAATTCGCTATCATTAAAAATATCTTTGGCAGTTGATCTGCTTTCATTCCAAGTAACCAATCCGATTGATGTTGAGAGCGTTATTTTTTTTTCAGAAAGTGAAATAGGTGCTGAGATTGTTTTGTGCAGATGATCTGCGAATATTGCAATTTTTTGTGGCTCAGTTTCACTGAGTAAAATGATTGCAAAGCGATCTGCGGAAAGGCGTGATAAAGTATCTTGAAAATTAATAAGACGATTTAAACGGCGTGCAATTACAAGCAATACAGTATCACCAACCGCTATCCCCAATTTGCGATTAATTTGGCGAAAATTATCGAAATCAATCATAAAAACAGTTGGTTTAATTTGTATATTTGCTTTTGCCAAAGAAGTATAACTTTGTAATCTATCGAAAAAAATTTGTTTGTTAGGCAAACCAGTTAAGCTGTCGTGGACTGCATCATGCAATAAGCGTTCTTCAGCTTTTTTGTGGTTGGTAATGTTTACAATAGTTCCAATGATCCGTGTAATTTTTCCATCTTTTTGCATAGCAGGGCGTGCGCGAAGAGAGAACCAATGATAATAGCCACCACCAGAAGAAAGTCGAAAAATTTGATCAATACGTCCCTTCTTATTTTTCAGAATGATATCTAATACGGCTTGAAAGCGTTCGCGATCATCATAGTGCAAAGCTGAAATCCAGTTGCGCATATTCCCATTGAGTTTGTGGGGTTCAGCACCAAAGAGAGGCGCTATGTCTGGATGAACAATAATTTTGTCACGCTCTACATCCCAGTCCCAAATAATATTTCCTGCTCCTTTTGCTGCTAGAACTTGTTGTTCAAGATCGGAAAATATTCCTTCATGGAAAGCATCATTTGAAAAAGTCTGTTGCATGACAGTAAAACTAATGAGAAGAACGATTAATACCAGTCCTCCTGCCAAGGCGGGTTGGATAATATCGTTATTTAAATAGCCTGCTATGCAGGCGTATGCTCCAAGACTCCAGAAACTAATTAATAACCATGTTGGGATAAGCATGATTGCACGATCATAGCTTCGTATCGAAAAATAGCTAATGAGGAGTATACCTATTACAACAATAAGTCCAAATGATAGACGTGCGATTCCAGCTGCTCTAGTGGGATCATAAATAGCGAATGTTCCAAGGCTGCAAAGAGCTATGATCCATGCGATTGCACCATAGTTGAAATGATAGTTCCAGCGGTTAAGGCGTAGGTAGGTAAAAAGAAAAATGAAAAGTGTAGCTGAAAGAGCTACTTCTGTGCTTGCGCGCCAGATTGGTTGCGTCGTTAACGTAACTGCAAAGAATTTATTTAAAAAATTGAAATCGATACCAATATAAAACAGAACTGCCCAAGCAACAGCTGCTGTTGCAGGGAAGAGACCAGTTCCACGAACGACAAAAAGGACAGTTAACAAAAGTGCTAAGAGACCTGATATTCCAAGGAGGATCCCATGATAAAGTGTGTAAGAATTGATTGCATCCTTATAGGCTTCAGGTTTCCATAAATAGATTTGTGGTAGATTTTCTGAGTTAAGTTCAGCCACAAATGTAATAACAGCACCAGGATTAAGAGTAATACTAAAGATATCTGAATTTGCACTTGGTTGGCGATCGAGAGAAAAGCCTTCGCTTGGTGTGATGGATTGAATTCGTGCTGATCCGAGGTCTGGCCAAAGAAATCCTGAATGAGGCATACGATAATGAGGTGCAACAATGAGGCGGTCAATTTGTTCGTTTGTTGTATTTGCGAGAGAAAAGACCGCCCAATTGCCCAAAAAATTTTCATTTTTTGCTTTTACCTCGATACGCCATACAATACCATCTGGTCTTGGTGCTGTACTTGTTTGAAAAATAGAGTTGTTTGTGTGGTAAATTTTGATTGCTTTTGAAAGATCAAGAGCAGCATCTTGAGAAGAAATTTTAACTGGTTCAACTGCTTGTGCTGATGTAAGGTGGATAAGAAAAGTAACAGCTACAACAAGAATGATGTCAATTATTTTACGCAAACTCTTCACAATGACTACTTTCGGTATTTTTAGGATATTTTATTTTTACTTGATTTTCGAAGAAATACGCCCATTTTTGTAATTTATTTTATAGATAGGTGATATCATTCTCTTTTGAATAGATTATATAAATGTTATCTAAAGGTAGAGGAAATATCTATTTATCTCAATAAAGCTTAATAAAATCTTTATCTTTGGAAAGAGAAAAATAAAACCATTAGTTTCCAGTTTTTGCAAACCTATTTTCATTGACAAGTTATTTATCACATGAAGCGTAAGTTGGATAGTTTTGTATATCTTTTTTAAAAAAAATTTCCAAATTTATTTGATCGTGATGATTTATTATAAATCTATACATATCGTTATCTACTACTTTAAACGCATTTTTTGCATGCCAAATGTACACTAAAATATTTTTAAAAGCCATATTTAATCTTATTTTTTGTATGAAAGATTTGAAGTTAGATCATTAAAATTCATGAGAGGTCCAACAGGTCCAACAGCCGCTAATGTTGGAGTAGAGTTGATAAAAAGACGGTTAGCTAAATCAGTTAACCTTGACGGAGTAATGAGTTCTAAGCGTTCAATTGTTTCAGATATTGGAATTGGTCTGCCATAAAGAAGCATTTGGCGGGCAATGAGATGTGCTTTACTAGATGGGCTTTCTTGTGATATTATAAGATTAGCATAATATTGTGCTTGTGCTCGTTGAAGTTCTTTGACATGAATATTTTTGCTTAACTTAGAGAGTTCATCAAGAATCACGGGAAGCAGTTTTTTTAATCCCTCTTGCCCAGTGGCGGCATGGATGCCAAAGAGTCCGGTATCAGAAAGTCCCCAATGAAACGCATAAATAGAATAGCATAATCCACGTTTTTCTCTCACTTCTTGGAAAAGACGTGATGACATGCCTCCACCGAGAATGATTGAAAGAATTTGGGTCATATAAAAGTCGCGGGCATGATAAGCGCGTCCTTCAAAACCCAGAACAATTTGTGTATCCATTAAATCACGATATTCGCGAAAATCACCGCCAACATAATTGGCAAGATTGGTGAGGGGTTCTGTTGAATGAGGACGAAAAGTACTAAGACGGCTTTCAATTTCTTTTAGAAAATTTTCGTGTTGTACAGCCCCTGCTGCAACGACTATCATACGATCTGCACTATACTGTTTATTCATGAAATTTTTGAGATCAGTCGATGTAAATGATTGGATTGTTTCGGGTGTTCCTAAAATAGATCGGCCAAGAGATTGATGACGAAAAGCTGTTTCTGTAAAGTAATCAAAAACAATATCATCAGGAGTATCACGCGCAGCACCAATTTCTTGAAAAACAACTTGTTTTTCTCTTTCTAATTCACCTTCATCAAATTTTGAATGCATCAAAATATCGGCTAGGATATCAATGGCAAGGGGAAGGTCTTTTTTGAGTACGCGTACAAAATAAGCTGTTGTTTCAGCGCTAGTGGTGGCATTAATTTCGCCACCAACATTTTCAATATCAGCTGCGATCTGAAAAGCTGTTCGGTTTTCTGTTCCCTTAAAAGCCATGTGTTCAAGGAGATGTGCGATGCCATGTTGCGTTAAGGTTTCATTGCGTGAACCAACTTTAATCCATATTTCGAGCGCTACACTTTCAATTTGTTGCATTGTGTGTGTGGCAATAGTCAAACCATTACTAAGGCAACTAATATCTACACTCATGTATTTTAAACTCCAGAAAACGAGTAAAATGCCTTACTTATTGTATAAAGGCATTAAGAACATTTTTGATTTGCATTAACGTAACTATCTTTAATAAGATGCATTTAATTTCAAAGAAATATAATCTTTTACTATTTTTTCATCATTCGCAAGACTTATAAAATTTTCTTTACGTTCCATTAAATTGTTTAAACGAGATGGCCATGGAGCGGAAATATCGCAGGAATTTTTTATTGTATCAGAAAATTTTGCAGGATGGGCAGTGGAAAGGATGACCATAGGAATATATGGTTGTTTGTTTTCACGGGCTACTTTGATGGCAACAGCTGTATGGGGATCAGCAAGATAACCGCTTTCTGTATAAACATTGCTAATTGTTTGTATTGTTTCAGCTACATTACTTTTCCCAGCACAAAATAAGGAACGAATATTTTTCAGTTGTGTTTCACCAAGATTAAAACATCCTGTTTCTTTTAAATTTTTCATCGCATTGCGAACCCACATTGAATCACGATTGCTGCTTTCAAACAGTAAGCGTTCAAAATTAGAAGAAATTTGAATATCTATAGAAGGTGATATGGTATAATTTATAGGCCGTGTTTCGTAAATGCCGCTGGTTAATGTCCGCGCGAGAATATCATTATCGTTCGTTGCAATAACTAATTTTGAAATGGGTAATCCCATACGGAAGGCAACATAACCTGCAAAAATATCACCAAAATTTCCAGTAGGAACAGTAAATGAAACGGGTCGATCGGGTGCTCCTAAAGAAAGTGCGGATGAAAAATAATAAACAATTTGCGCCATGATACGCGCCCAGTTTATAGAATTAACTCCTGTAAGATATCGTTTTTGACAAAAATCATGGTCATTAAACATTGCCTTGACAAGGGCTTGGCAATCATCAAAATTTCCTTCAATGGCTATGGCATGAATATTCTGGCTCTGATTGGTCGTCATTTGTCGTTGCTGAACCGGTGATACGTGCCCTTTAGGAAATAAGATAAAAACGTTGGAGTGTGCTTTGTCAGCAAAAGCCTGTGCAGCAGCAGCACCTGTATCTCCAGATGTAGCTACAATAATTGTTGCACATCTATTTTTTTTGGTCAGTATATAATCCATCAGTTTGGAAAGAAATTGCATTGCAATATCTTTAAATGCTAAAGTGGGACCATGAAAAAGCTCAAGAATAAATTCATTGGAGCCGGTTTGCAGTAACGGGCAAGTCGCTGGATGATGGAAAGTTGCATAAGATTCATCAATAATATTTTCAAAAGATGTATATTCAATTTCTTTGTCTATAAAGGGCCAAAGAATAGTTTTGGCGACTGTTGTATAGGGTTGTCCGCGAAGCGCTCGTAACGCATCTGTCGATAATTGAGGAAACTCTGTGGGCAGATAGAGTCCTCCATCATTAGCTAACCCAGTCATGATAGTTTCAGTAAATCTTAAAATAGGTGCTTCACCTCTCGTACTAATATACCTCATGCTTTTTCCTTATTGCTATGTTTTGCAAATTGGTGAAGTTGTTTATTCCAGTCTTGAATGAATGGAGTTTTTTGATTATTCTTCTAATAATGATGATATTAAAACTTTCAAGTATTATTATAAGTTACGTAATGTTCATGAATATCTTAGTTTTAAAAGTTTATTTTTTCTGTTTCGGGTATGTTTTTTATACTGCTTAAATAAGTAATTATTTCACAGGGCCTTTCATGATAGGGTTCAAATTCTTGAAAATTCCAGTATTATCTATGTGGTAGAGGCTGCAAGCTTAGTATTTGCACTTCATATAATATGCTCAGAATTTTTGTTTATGAAAGAAATTGCAGAAAGCTATGTGCTTTCAGGCTAATGACTAGAGGTTTGTTTTTCACATTATTATGGTTAATGCCAATGCATTGAACTAAACACATTGGTAAAAAAGTGGTTATGAGTCAAAGAGCCTGTAAATACGTTTAAGTGTAAAAAGATTGCTCATGATATATCTTGCCAGACTGCCATTGCTTCTAAGACTTTTGGCAAGTGGGCATGTGTAGCAATGGATGTTTCTGCGCCAGCATCTACAAGTGCATTAGAGTGGTTAAGATAACTGTGTGATCCTCCAGTGAAACCAATGACACGCATACCTGCTGTTTTTGCAGCATGTACACCATGGGTAGAATCTTCTACGACAATGGTGTTTTCTGGATTTACACGTAATTTCTGCGCAGCAAAAAGAAAAACATCAGGAGCAGGTTTTGCTTTTTTTGTTCCCACTTCAGGTGCAGAAAATATCTTATTTTTAAAAACGTCGTAAAGCTCAACGATGGTGAGCATTTCTTGTATATCTGCACTTGCTGCATTGGAGCAAATACAATAAGGGTAACGAGATTGAATAACTTTTATAGCCTCTTTTATGCCATTGATGGCATGTAGCTCTGTTTTTATTTGTGCTCGAAAAATATCTGACATTTTATCTATGAGATGAGCAGAAATTGGCTTTTTTGTTTTCTTTTCAATTTCTTTTAAACTATCAAGGAAGGTTAATCCTGCATAATGCTCACTCAATTCTTCAGGAGATATTTCATATCCTGTTTGTTTTAGTAATTGAGATCCAATTTTTGCTGCGAGATATTCAGAATCTACCAAAACTCCATCACAATCAAAAATAACAAGATCTATTTTGGGCATTAAATATTCCTTTATACGTTGCTCGTATTTTAAAAGTCTCCGCAAACAAGATTATCAGAAAAACTTTATTCAAAAAATTCTATAGTTTGAAAATGATTCTTATAAATTAATAAAACAAAGGATATGTGAACAATCCGTTTAAGGAAAGAAAAATAACAATTTATGTGTGATAAATTGTTATTTTTCCTGAAGTGAAAAAACAAATATCAATTTTGAATAAGTTTAACGATCCATTTACTCTATTTTTGTAAATATAAATCAGCAATGCGGGCCTATATCATTTTGATTATAGGGCAGGTTTTATTTTGTCTCGTTGGGTATTTTATGACAGTTTCTCAGATTAAAAAAGATTCAGTTTGTGCTTCCACTTCCTCACAAACATCATGGCGCAATAAAATTTTAAAAGGGGACTGTGTTGCCGTATTGGAAAAGCTTCCAAAACATTCAGTTGATATGATTTTTGCTGATCCTCCTTATAATTTACAGTTGGATAGCGCTTTATATCGTCCAGATCATTCGCTTGTTGATGCAGTTAATGATGAATGGGATCAGTTTGAAAGTTTTTCTGCTTATGATGCTTTTACACGTGCGTGGTTGCTCGCTTGTCGCCGTGTATTAAAGCCTAACGGAACACTTTGGGTTATTGGATCTTACCATAATATTTTTCGCGTTGGTACAGCATTACAAGATTTAGGGTTTTGGGTGCTTAATGATATCATTTGGCGTAAAAATAATCCCATGCCTAATTTTCGTGGGCGCCGCTTTCAAAACGCTCATGAAACTTTGATTTGGGCTGTTAGAGATCAAAAGGATAAAAAGTACACATTTAATTATAATACCTTAAAAGCTGCGAATGAGGATGTACAAATGCGTTCAGATTGGCTTTTTCCTCTTTGCACTGGTGTTGAGCGTTTAAAAGATGAAGCAGGACGTAAATTGCATCCAACACAAAAACCACAAACGTTATTGGCACGTATTGTGATAGCTTCTAGCAAGCCAGGTGATGTTATTCTTGATCCATTTTTTGGTTCAGGAACAACAGGAGCTGTTGCTAAGCTTCTTGGAAGGGATTTTGTAGGTATTGAACGTGAGCAACACTACATTGATGCAGCTCATAAGAGGATTTCTGAGGTTAAATCTTTAGATGAGTCAGAATTAGCAATTTTTGATAGAAAAAAAGTAGAGCCGCGTGTAGCATTCAACAGTTTACTTGAAGCGGGTTTGCTTCGTTCTGGAGAAGTTCTTTATGACAAAAAAAAGCAAATCTCTGCTATTGTAAGAGCTGACGGTACTATCATGCATGGTGGTGAGGCTGGCTCTATTCATGCAATGGGACGAAAAGCGCAAGGTTCACAAAGCTGTAATGGTTGGACATTTTGGTATTACGAAGATAATAACCAGTTAAAATCCATAGATGAGTTAAGAACGATAATACGTTCACAAATGTTAAAAACTGGGGTTATGTGAAGAACGAATTATTCTTTTTTCAATTAACTATTCCATTGTCACAGAACAAAGGGTTATTTAAATTTAAAAGAATTGGGGATTGCTGTTGAGATAGCTTTTTTCATAACAGTGGGAAGAGCCTCTTCTGCAAGGTGATGGACGTCACACCACCAGCCATTTTTATTTTTCATTTCGTAAATACCATTGGTATAATAAATATCAAGTTTTAGAGAAAAGTGGGTAAAAATGTGTGTGATTTGTCCTTTGAACTGCCAATTAGCGGAGAAGGGTGCATTTTGGAGCCCGTTTTCATTGTCGATCCCAATATTGTTAGGTATTTGGGTCATTCCGCCGAGTAATTTGTTTCCTTGCCGTTTTTCCAAGTAAATTTGGTTATTTTCATTAAGAACAACAAAAGCAACACCTGTTTTGGAACGACGTTTTTTTTTGGGAGCTTTTACGGGGAAAGATTCTGTTGCTTGCATTTTTGCTGCTTGGCATAAATTATGAAGCGGGCAGAGTAAGCAAGATGGGTTTCTCGGTGTACAAATGGTTGCTCCCAGATCCATCATAGCTTGAGCAAAGTCGCCAGGGCGATTTAAAGAAGTAATTTTTTGCGTTTTTTCTTTAATTTCGGCCTTTGCTTTGGGTAATATTGAGGTGATAGCAAAAAGGCGGGTAACAACGCGTTCGACATTACCATCAACAACAGCTACAGGATGGTTAAAAGCAATTGCAGCAATGGCCGCAGCGGTATAGTCCCCGATCCCTGGGAGAGTACGCAATGCCTTAACAGACTGTGGGAATTGCCCTGCATAATCTTTGATCAGTTGCTGAGCGCAATTTTTAAGATTACGCGCACGTGTATAATAACCAAGGCCAGCCCACGCTTTCATAATATCATCTTGTGAGGCTTTTGCTAAAGAAGAGAGGTTGGGCCAAAGCGTTAAAAATTTTTGAAAATAAGGCTTTACGGCTTCGACAGTTGTTTGTTGAAGCATAATTTCAGATAACCAAACTTTATAGGGATCTGGATAGACTCCTTTCATTTGTTCCTTAGGTGTGATCCGCCACGGCAAGTGTCGGTGCTGTTGGTCGTACCAAGAAAGGAGACGTAATGAAATTTCATGCATGATTACCCTTCATTATAATGGAATATAAAGCACGAAAAAAGTCTTTATTTGAGGCGGAAGGGTTGTTTGTGATGTTTTATATTTAAATTTTTGATTAATGGACACTGATTGCGTCTGTATTTAATTAGCTTTGAGGCAAATATTCTTTTAAGTGAAATAACTTGATAAGTGTTTTGATAATGAGTTTAAAAATGATTAAATAATTTCAAAAATGCCATTTTTATTACGATTATATCTCAAGTTTTTGAGCAGATTTATTGTAAGTGAATGGGTTTTTATGTCGGTGCTTTAAACATTGGGCCACAGAGGGTACAGAGTGTGATATCGATGATTATACAGTATTGCTTAAAATTATTTTGAAGTGCTGCATAAATGGATCAAGTTAAGGTTTTAAACTGAAAGACTTGTTATGGCTTATAAGGGATATCTAGCATGAGAAAGAGATTTATGAAACAGGACGATCTTCTCATAGAATTAATATTTTATGAAGATAGGTATTTTCGGTTGTATTATGATTGAATACAAATGCAGTCTATTTCTCTAAGGTATCTTTTTTATAAGGAACTCTAAATGAAAAATATTTGATAAATTATTAAAGAAAATGTGTAGCAATAACTTTAAAAATTTGGTTATTGCATTTCTGCATAAAAAAATAATAAATAAGGCAACCCCTATAACGCTTTTCCGCATTGTATTTTAGAAATTGTTAAATTTTTGTCCATTTAATGAAAAAAGAAGTATTATTTTTATGATAAATTGTCGCCCTTTTGTATTTCTCACGATAATTCTTATTTTGATGATAACCTTACAAATTAATACAACAACTGTTTTAGCTAGTGAGCTTAAGCCTGTTGGAACTGTTGAAATAAGTAAGATTCTGCAGTTAGGCAAGAGTAAGGATAAGGTAGAAGGAGAGGATAATGCTCCTGTAACGATCGTTGAATATGCTTCGTTAACGTGTATCCATTGTGCGCATTTTTATAATGATATATTGCCCAAAATTCGTAAAAAATATATCAAAACAGGAAAAGTAAAATTCATTTTTAGAGATTTTGCTTTTGATCCTCGGGCAACGGCAGGTTTTATGTTAGCAAAATGTGTACCAGAAGATCGTTATTTCCCTTTAATAGGAGTTTTATTTCAAACACAGCAAGAGTGGGCATGGGGAAGAGATGCTCTTACACCATTAAAAAGAATTGCTTTAATGGCAGGTCTCTCTGAAGAAGGTTTTAATTCTTGTTTAAAAAATCAGTCAGTTTTAGATGAAGTTAATGCATCTTTTGAACGGGGGAAAGCGCTTGGTGTTACAGTTACACCTACTTTTTTTATTAATGGTGATAAGTATGAAGGTGCAATGTCGGTAGAATCCTTCTTTTCAATTATTGATAATTTTCTTTAAAAGTAATTTTTTTAGAAGATAAATATTGATGCTTTTGGTCATTACTTTTTCTTCAGGGGGAAATTGGGCTTGCGCATCATTACTTTTAATAGTTACTGCAGGTCAAATGGTGCTTTGATATGGGAGGAGTTTTATGGTGAGAAAATGGGTTTATAGTTTTGGTAATGGCCATGCAGAAGGAAGCGTGAATGAGCGTGATATTCTTGGTGGGAAAGGGGCCAATTTGGCAGAAATGAGTAATCTTGGATTGCCTGTACCACCTGGATTTACTCTTACAACAGAAGTTTGTAATTTTTATTATGAACATAATGGCGTATATCCAGAAGAATTACAGAATTCTGTTAAACAAGCGCTTAAGAAAATTGGGGAACAAACAGGACGTGAGTTTGGTAACAAAAAAAGGCCTCTATTGCTTTCTGTTCGTTCAGGAGCGCGGGTTTCTATGCCAGGAATGATGGATACAGTTCTTAATCTTGGTATGAATGATGAAACTGTGCAAGCAATTGCCTTGGAAACTAATAATGAGCGCTTTGCTTATGATAGTTATCGCCGTTTTATTCAAATGTACTCAAATGTTGTTTTAGGATTGGATCATTCATATTTTGAAGAGATTCTTGATGAAGTAAAAATACGGAGTGGTTATAACGTAGATACAGAAATGACAGCAGGTGATTGGAAAGGTGTTATTATTTCTTATAAAAGGTACGTTGAAGAAAAATTAGGTGTACCTTTCCCACAAGATACAGATAAACAATTGTGGGGGGCAATAGGTGCTGTTTTTTCAAGCTGGATGACAGCACGTGCAATTACTTACCGCCGTTTACATAATATTCCTGAAAATTGGGGAACAGCAGTCAATTTACAGGCTATGGTTTTTGGTAATATGGGTGAGGATTCAGCAACCGGTGTTGCATTTACGCGCAATCCATCGACAGGAGAAAGAGAGCTTTATGGTGAATTTTTAGTTAATGCACAAGGTGAAGATGTTGTAGCAGGTATTCGTACCCCTCAAAACATAACGGAAAATGCACGTATTGTCGCGGGTTCGACCAAACCGTCTTTGGAAAAAATTATGCCAGAGGCTTTTTTGAAGTTATGTAAAATTGCTCAGAAGCTTGAACAGCATTATCGGGATATGCAAGATATTGAGTTTACAATTGAAAAAGGTAAATTGTGGATGTTGCAGACTCGTTCTGGAAAGCGAACAGCACGTGCAGCTTTAAAGATGGCAGTTACAATGGTCGATGAAGGGTTGATAAGCCATGAAGAAGCGGTGATGCGAATTGATCCAAAGTCTCTTGATCAACTTTTACATCCAACACTTGATCCTAATGCGACGCGCGTTGTTGTGGCATGCGGTCTACCTGCTTCTCCTGGAGCAGCAACTGGTGAGGTTGTGTTTACTTCCGAAGAGGCTGAAGCTGCAGCAATGGAAGGACGAAAAGTTATTTTAGTGCGTGTAGAAACAAGCCCAGAAGATATTCATGGGATGCATGCTGCTGAAGGAATTTTAACGACACGTGGTGGTATGACAAGTCATGCTGCTGTTGTAGCACGTGGTATGGGAAAGCCATGTATTTCAGGTGCAGGAAATGTACGAGTTGATTATAATACAAACACAATGTTGGCTTCAGGGCGTAGCTTTAAAAAAGGAGATGTCATTACAATTGATGGTGGAAGTGGGGAGGTTTATGAAGGGAAAATTGCCATGGTGCAACCTGAGCTTTGCGGAGATTTCGCAAAGTTAATAGAATGGGCTGATGGAATGCGGCGTTTAAAGGTTCGGGTCAATGCAGAGACATCATCTGATGCATCTATGGGGCATTCTTTAGGAGCTGAAGGTATTGGGCTTTGCCGGACGGAGCACATGTTTTTTTCTGGTGAGCGTATTGTCGCTATGCGTGAAATGATCTTAAGTAATGATGAAGAGGGACGTCGTAAAGCTCTAGATAAACTTTTGCCAATGCAGCGTTCAGATTTTACTGAACTATTTAAAATTATGTGTGGTTTGCCTGTTACTATCCGATTCTTAGATCCGCCGTTACATGAGTTTTTACCAAAAACAAATTCAGAAATTTTTGATGTTGCGACAGCGATGGGAGTTTCTGCTGAAACTCTTATGGACCGCGCTCAGCAATTGCATGAGTTTAATCCTATGCTTGGATTGCGTGGATGTCGTTTAGCTATTACTTATCCTGAAATTGCAGAAATGCAAGCGCGGGCGATTTTTGAAGCAGCAGCAGAAGCTGCCCAGAAGTTTGGGTCTCCTGTTATGCTTGAAATTATGGTACCACTTGTTGCATTAAAGTCTGAGCTAGATTTTGTTAAAGAACATATTGATCAGGTTGCTGATAAAGTAATGAGGGAAAAGGGAACTGAAATTCAGTATATAGTTGGAACAATGATCGAGCTTCCAAGGGCGGCTCTTCGGGCAGGCGAAATTGCTGAAACTGCAGAGTTTTTTTCATTTGGAACCAATGATTTGACACAAACTACCTTTGGTATTTCACGTGATGATGCAGTTCCTTTTTTGACAACTTATTTTCAAAAGGGACTTTTAGATCAGGATCCTTTTGTATCCATTGATCGTGATGGGGTAGGAGAGCTTATTGCTATTGCCGCACAGCGTGGACGTTCTCAGCGTGCAAATATTAAGTTAGGAATTTGTGGTGAGCATGGAGGTGATCCCGATTCTATTGCTTTGTGTGAAGAAAATAATCTAGATTATGTTTCATGTTCTCCTTTTCGGGTACCGATTGCTCGTTTGGCTGCAGCGCAGTCAGCAATTGTAAAAAGGAGGAAAGAGTCCTGCGGTTAATGTTATGATGTAAAGATGTGGTTCATAACAAAATAAATTATTATTTATTTCATTTATCTCATTGAGAGAAACATGGAATATATCGTTAGGATTAGAGGTGTGCAGAAAAGAGGTAATATTATATATTTAATATATGTATAATATAGAAAGTAGAACGGTAAATTGTATAACTGGATTTGTCTTGCACAAAGCAAGGTAGTAGCGTCGCTTTAATTAAATAAACCAATTTCATGCATTTTTTTTAAAACTTCTTGATCAATCTTACCTGTTATAGGGAGATGAAATATTTTTTGAAATTGTTTTAAGGCAGCTGTGGTTTTTTGATCTTTTATACCTGTAGTAGTAACCTCCTGGTTTCCAAAGACACGCAAAGCTTTTTGTACCCGTAGGACATCTGCATTTTGAGACTTCGAAATGTCCGTTTTTGAGTGAAATAGATCTTTGCCCATTTCTATTTCACTGCGTTTAATTAGTGTTGCGATTTCATCTGTTTCGTGTTTTGGTAAAGTGGTATTTTTTTCCCCACTGGTAATTTTTTGTTTCCATGATTTTATAACAGAGTGTGTTTTTTGTTCATCTACTCTATATAAAGGGTCATTATAAAGTCTCAGTTTATCTAATTTTCTGCGCACTTCAAAAGCACTTTCTGACAGAGAATTTGAAGGAGAGTTTTTTAGTGAGTCATTTGAGGTAGAACTAGGAACAATACGATTATTTGTTTGGCTTTTTTTTTCTTTGGGAGATAATATAATGCTCTTCTCTTTATTTGAAGTTGTTTTATCTTTTGTTTGAGTAAACACATCTCGATTCGTTTCTATTTGTAAAAATAAAGCATTAAATGAAAAAAATATAAAACTAATAGTAGATGTAAGTATTCCAATAACAAGAAAAGCATTTTTTTGTGTATATAAATAAATTTTCTTTGTTGTCCAAAAAATAAAACGAAAGCTTATAAGAATAAGCATTATAACAATACTATTATGTCTACTACATTTTACAGATTTTGCTTTTCTTATATTCTGTTTTTTTTTCATTATTTTTATTCACAATATTGAAATAAAGAACAATTATTATGCTATCACATAATTTTATAAAGTAACGGTCACCTTTTAGTCATAAGTTTAATCTCACATTCTACATAAATTTTCAATATGCACAAAAATGTAAGGAAAGCCCCTAATGATGAAGAATAATTTTCTTTATTTTAAAGTGTATTATTGCATATATCAATTTTCATAATATTTGAATAACAACACGCGTATCATCTTATCATATTTTTGTTCTCATATAATTAATAATGCTCTCAATCTAATTGAGATACTCCATGTCTTTGATAAAATGATGATGATATATATTGGTAATAGACGTTTCATATGATATTTTACCTAGTGATATGGTTTATTCAATAGCTGCGTGAATATCTCATTATATGTTAATACAAATTCGTTCTTTGAACGTTTAATGAGGTTTGTAAATTGCAGATGAAGTTATTTTAAAACTGAGTCTATTCAATTTTGTTATATTTGAGCTTCGTTATAGTAAAAGAAAGTTTTAATTTTTTAAATATTTTTTTATATGTAAACACTAGCATTTATTATTTATGTTGGTGTATTCATTTTCTCTTATATCGTATTTTAATGATGGTATTTAAAGATTTTATATTTTTTCATACATAGTTATATCATGTAGAATACATTTATAGCTTTTTTTATCTTAAGGAGATAACGTATTCTGCTATTTTAATTGTAATAGACATACAGTTTTAACAGAATTATAATCTGTAAAATATCAATTTCACAGATTTTTTTAATAGGGAAAGTATAGGTTATTAATTTCATTTTATGCGCAACTGTGGTACATTGTTTTGCCATGATACGTTTCTTTATTAGATTATCATTTGTTTTATTTTTTATTTCTGTAGTTACCTCCTTCTCTGAAGGAAAGCTAGATGGTCATTATTTTTCTAACCTAATAGGTGGCAATACAATAACGAACGATATGATGATTGTTTTCCGAAAAATTACGACCAATCTATTGACATTCTGTGATCATAATACGGAAGTTTGCAAGATAGGAAAATCATCTTTAAGCTTACTCGGTGAATACTCATATCACGCCGCACAAATTGCTCATAGATACCTTGGATCACATATTAATTGACAAAAACATAACTCATTTCCAAAAAGCTCATCTCAAATAAATAAAAACTCTTACATTACTAGAATCATATCGTATTATGTAAAAAGTTTTGGACACTTTCGATCAGTTTTATGCTAAGAACAGAGTGATATAAAGTACAATGAGGTTGAAATTATGGCGGAAACGATTAATGATATTATGGAAAACTTTTCTGTTTTAGATAATTGGGAGGATCGTTATCGTTATGTAATTGAGCTTGGTCGTGAATTATCGCCTTTCCCAGAAAGCGCTCGAAATGATGCTCACAAAGTCCCTGGTTGTGTCAGCCAAGTGTGGCTTTTATCTTCGCGCGATAATTCAGAAAATCCAACATTAACATTTCAAGGTGATTCTGATGCCCATATTGTTCGAGGGCTTATTTATATCCTAATCACCTTTTATTCAGGGAAAAAAGCGTCTGAAATTCCTGATGCTGATGTAGAAGGATTTTTAAAGAGGCTTGGTTTAAGCGAAAACCTTACGCCACAACGATCGAATGGTCTTAAATCGATGATTGAAAAAATTCGCAATGAAAGCCGTTTATAAACATCAGTTTTTTATAGAAATGATTCTATAAAACGCAAACACACACGAAGCAGTCTTGTATACTTAATTCACGATTTCAAAAAATATAATTACTTGTTTTTTTTCTGTTGGCTTTTGCGTCCGAGTCCCATCTCTTTTGCTAAAGCAGAGCGTGCTTTTGCGTAATTCGGTGCAACCATGGGGTAAGAACTGTCTAATTGCCACTTTTCACGATACTCTTCAGGTAACATTCCATAATGGGTCATGAGATGCCGTTTTAAAGATTTAAATTTCTTACCATCTTCAAGGCAGATGAGATAATCAGGAAAAACCGAGCGTTTCGGATTAACAGCAGGTCTTTGTTTTTCAGTTTCAACTTCTGCTAATTCCATATTTCCTACTTTGAGAAAAGCAGCATGAACATCAGCAATTAAACTTGGCACTTCAGTCGGTCGAATCGAATTATTGCTCACATAAGCAGCAACAATATCAGCAACTAATGTAATAATTAAATTGCTTTCAGTCTCTAAGACTGGACGATGTTCCATTCTTATTTCCTTTAATTTAAAGTCGATACATCATTCGCATTCATACTCATGATACAGAGATCCCATGCACGTAGGTTTCATATTGTACAAAAATCTTTTTTGTCAATTCAATTATTCTATAAAATTGCTTAAACACAAAAAAATCAAATAAATTCCTCTTTTTTGTCATAATATATGATAAGAAAAACCGAACTATTTTCCTTGAAGTATAATTTTGTATTGCAGTATATTACACATAAAAATAGAATATATCGTATATCCAGTTATGTTATATCGAATTTTAAAATAAATTTATTCAATTTAAAGATATAATATATGAAATAAGTCTTAAATTTTATTTGTTAATAATGTTACAGTTTAATTATTTATTTTGTATGATTTTAATTTTGATATTATGAAATGATCTTTTTTGGGACATAAAAAATAGCTTAAATGATTTTTAAACTTGATGAAAATACGAAAAAAGAACAAAAAATTAAAATATAACCTGATAGATCCAGAAAATCATGAAAAATTAACAGTGGATAATATATAGTCACATATTAGAACAGAATTGAAGGATATTTTCCTTTTTAGCTGCTAGTATAGCTATCATCAATACATTTTATGATGTACACTCAGTAACCGATTCTACTCCTCAAGAAATTTCCTGCTATTGCTAAAGAAACTTTTTGTTAGAACAATGCTATATTTCATAAAATTTTCCGTGATAGGTGATATTAGATAAATAAGAGCATATCACATGATTAAGGATATATATCATTTATGCTTTTGCGAATGAACATAGCTTTATAAATTTATACTATTGTATAAAAATAACATGATTCTAAAGTATCAGCTAAACCATAAACATTTTTTACGTAGGACCGTGTATGATCCGCTCTTCTGTATCTCCTCCTAAAGCATGCAAAATTATTCATAAGGAAATGTATCATGGCATTTATCGTGAGGACCCTTATCATTGGCTGCGTGCGTCTAATTGGCAAGATGTTTTAAAAAATCCAAATTTTCTTGATAGAGATATTCGACATCATCTTGAAAAAGAAAACGCTTATCAGGCTTCTCAGATGGCTGGTACAGAAACATTACAAGATTGTCTTGTTGCAGAAATGAAAAGCCGTATCCAAGAAAATGATAGTTCTGTTCCTATAAAAAATGGGCCTTTTGCCTATGGGTTTTCTTATGCTACTGGAGGTCAACAGCCAAATTATTTTCGTACACCAAGAAATGGAGGAGAAAAGACATTTTATCTTAATGGTGATGAATTGGCTGAGGGTAAGGGATATTTCAACTTTGGTATGGTTCAAGAATCTCCTGATCATACACATATTGTATGGACTTACGATGATAAAGGATCAGAGTTTTATATAGCTAAAGTTCGTAACTTGGAAACATTGTCTGATTGCATGGATATAATTACTGATACATCTGGGCAGATTGTGTGGGATGCGAAGTCTGAAGGTTTTTTTTATATTAGAATGAATAAAAATCACCAGCCATCTGAGCTGTACTATCATCGATTAGGTACCGATCAGTTACAGGATAAGCTGATTTTTCGTGAAGATGATCCAGGTTTTTTCTTACATGTAAGCGGCTCTAAGCTTAATGATTTTATTTATATCAATATTCATGATCATGAAACTTCAGAAGTTTGGCTTATTCCTTCTAAATCACCTCTTAATCCTCCCCAATGTGTGCGGAAGAGGCAAAAAGGTATTGAATATTCACTTACAGAAGGCGGTGATGTCTTTTATATTCTTACTAATTTAGGTAGTGCTAAAGACTTTAAAATTATGGTAACACCGTGTGCATCTCCAAAGTCAGAAAATTGGTCTGATTTGGTATCGCATCAGCTTGGGCGTTTGATAATATCCCATGATGCTTACCAAGATTTTCTAGTCTGGTTTGAATGTTTTGAGGGTTTACCTCGTATACAAATAATGGAGCGTACCACCAAACAAATTCATTCTATCGCTTTTACTGAAGAAGCATATTCTTTAGATTTACAAGGAGCTATAGAATATGATAGCCGAACCATTCGTTTTTCCTATTCATCGATGACGACACCTGATCAAATTTTTGAGTATGATATGAAAAGCCGTAAACGAATGCTTTTAAAAACGCAAAAAATCCCTTCTGGTCATAATGAAAATGATTATATAACGCGACGTATTACAGCAATTGCTGACGATGGTGAGGAAGTCTTTATTTCCCTCTTTTATCATAAAACAACCCTTCTTGATGGTAGTGCGCCTTGTTTACTTTATGGTTATGGTGCCTATGGAGTTTCCATTTCTGCTAGCTTCAGTAGCAATGCACTTTCTTTAGTGAATAGAGGTTTTATTTATGCCATTGCGCATATTCGTGGGGGAAAAGAAAAAGGGGTTGAGTGGTATGAGAAAGGAAAACACTTTTTTAAACACAATACATTTACAGATTTTATTGCTTGTGGTCGCTGTCTTGTAAACAAGAAGTTTACTTCTCATGATAGGATTGTCGCTTATGGCGGTTCAGCAGGCGGGATGTTGATAGGTGCTGTTGCAAATATAGCACCGCAGGACTTCGTTGGGATGGTGGCTAATGTGCCTTTTGTTGATGTTTTAACAACAATGTTGGATTCTTCATTGCCGTTAACGCCTCCAGAATGGCCTGAATGGGGAAACCCGCTTGAATCGCGAGAAGATTATGATCTTATCTCATCTTATTCACCTTATGATAATGTTAAAATTCAACGATATCCATCTATTCTGGTTATAGCCGGATTGACTGATCCTCGTGTAACTTACTGGGAGCCTGTGAAGTGGGTAGCAAAGTTGCGCGAATTAAAAACGGACAATAATCATATTTTATTGCGTATTAATATGGATTCAGGTCATATGGGCGCATCCGGACGTTTTTCAAAGCTTGAAGAAACCGCATACATATATGCATATATTTTAAAAACAGTAAAAAAAGATTTCTGTTAACTTGAATAACGCTTTGATATAGCTCCATAATTTTATGATTATGGAGCTTAATTAATGCAGAAAAATGATGTAGATAGTTTAGAATCCACAATCTTCATAAAGTTTTAAAACATAGTCCCAATTAATTAAATTATCTACGAAAGCTTCGATATATTTCAGGCGTGCATTACGATAATCAATGTAATAGGAATGTTCCCATACATCTACACCAAGAATAGGATGGGCATCATAGATCAAAGGGTTTTCACCATTAGATGTTTTCATAATTTCTAGCTTACCATTTTTAACGGCAACCCATGCCCATCCAGAACCAAATTGAGTGCTAGCAGCATTAATGAAACTTGCACGAAACTTGTCATAACCACCTAAATCAGATGCAATAGCTTTTTCTAGTTTGTCGGGCAGTTGTCGACCACCACCATCTTTTTTCATCCAAAGCCAAAAGTGGTGATGATTATAATATTGGGCTGAGTTATTAAACAAACCAATATTTTTCCCAAAGCTTTGTTTTATAATATTTTCGATACTTTCATTTTCTAAGTTTAGTTCTTTTACTAAATCGTTGGTATTTAGAAGATAAGCAAGGTGATGCTTATCATGGTGATATTCAAGTGTTTCGCGTGACATATAAGGCGAAAGGGCGTCGTAATCATAAGGCAATTCGGCCAACTTAAAAGCCATTTAAAATCTCCTCGATTCTGATTGTTAAGCTTATTCTATAGGTTTAATTTGCCACTTAAGACATTCAAAAGCAAATGTTGAATATTTATCTGCATCAATTAATTTTAATGATCGGTTATTTATTGAATCGATTGTTGAGTATATACTCATAAAATACTCTTACTCATTTAATTAAGATTCTTCTATTCTATTATTTATTTTTAGTGAGTACGTTGTCTTTTTATTATTTTTCTTGAACAAAAAAGGGCTCTTTTTTTAAGAAGTAACTATTTTGTGCAAATTTTTGCAAAATCTTATAAGTAGATTTGTGGTTAATAGTTTGTAAATATGGAACTAGTACATTGTTGTGTACTGGGGGTATCTAAAATAAAGCTTAATATCAAAAAAGGTGTGATCATACAAAGTTGTCTAAAGTTATTTTTTTTCTTTTAAGCAAGTATTAATATTAACAGTTAAATCTGTTATAGGAAGCTTACGGTTATAAGAGAAATACAAAACTTGTATTTTATATCATTAATGAAATAGATAACCAAAATAGCAAAATAGCTAAAGTAAGTTTTAGATAATAGACATTTTTTATTTTAGGGTATAACTGTATATAATTTGTAAGCTTTATAAAACTTTTAAGTTTTTGTAATGAATTTATAATAAAAAAGCGATAGCTTTGGTTTTCAGATATTGCTTACAATTATAGGAATCGCTATAAGGTGGGAACAAAGGAGTGGTTTTGTTGTTTTTTGGGGTATAGCCAAGCGGTAAGGCACCGGTTTTTGGTACCGGCATTCCCTGGTTCGAATCCAGGTACCCCAGCCAAACGCTCTAGTAAAAAATCTGTCCGCTAGATTTATAAGAGCCGATTAGTGAGCTTTATAGCTTTGATAAGTGATAATCACTTTCTTTACTTTAGCTTGTATCAAATATTTTAAATGAGCTATCATTCTAACTTATCTATTATAGATTCTCTTTATCATCTCGAGAAAGGGGAATGGAAGCTATTTCCGTGTCAAGTGCGTTCATAAAATCAATAATAAATGTAGCATTTGCGCCAAAATCTTTTGGCATATAACGCGAAGAAGAGCGCATATCAACAAATGTTGTATTCTCTTCATTAGTTAAGCGGATCATAATATCTGAAATGAAGCCGAGATAAGGGGTTTTCGCTTTTGTTGCAATATAAAGATCATTTTTAAATTCTCGCTGAGCTACAACAGGCCAACCGTAGTTATCTAGAACGTTGAGAATTGACTTGCGGATATTATCGGGTGAGCCATCATAGCGGCGTCCCGACATTTCAGGCCATTTTGATGTTTGCAATGTAGTTTGTTCAATTAAGATAGTTTTAATCGGTAAGGCTCCACCAGGACGTATATGATGAAAAAAAGCTGGAGGTTTTTGAGTATCTGTAGAAACATCATAAATAGATGGAAAAGTAAACCAAAGTCCCCAAAATAATACCAATGGCGTGGTAGTGATTAAGGAGTAAACTATACCTTTAAAAGCCTGCATTCCTCCTTTAGCACCGTATGTCCATAAACTATAAAGCGCTTTTACAGACAGAAAAAGAGAAATAATAACAAAGAAAGAAGAAATTGTTATTAAAACTATAAAGTCGGTTACATAAATTATAGAAAAGCGTTGTAAAAGCACTGAAAACAACAAAAGAAAAAACGCAAGCACACCAAAACGAGGTGACCATATTGCTGCTCTTGAAACTAAACGAACATATTGCTTTCTCATTGAACTCCCTTTTTCTCAATAGCGGATTATAAGAAATAATCCTCTCTAGTTTATATCTTATAGAAGGTTTCTAGTTATATAATAAAAGCAAAAAAATATTTTCGAGATCAAGGGTAATCTGTATTTCTATTAATTATTAGCCAGATATGTATATTGGGTAATTTTAATATCATTTTTCGATTTTTTATGTAACAAATAAAGAAATAGTTTTAAACAGAATAGATGAGTCTAGGGAGCTGGCTTTTTATTAAATCTATATGAATGTTCTTATCAAAAGTTTGAATTTTTTATCTCTATTTTTTTGCATTTCAATAAAAATAAATATTTTTCAAATGTGATATGATTTTGATAAAAATATATTTTATATAATTATGATTTAACTCGCATATTAAAAGAGATTTTATGCTTTTAAGATGATCATTTTGGATGTTATTTAGATAACTTTTTCCAAGAAATCTTATGTTTCTAAATGCTTAAATGGGGAGTTTTATATTTAGTTTCGATACTCAAACGATTGAGGCTAAACATTATCATTTTGCTCTTGTTTAAATAAAAAAGTTTTAAAGTTATAGGCTTGTACAATTTTTATCCATTGAATATATCACAGGTCGCAGTTGAAAAGAAGATTTCACTTTCTTTCTTTGCAAGTGAAGAAGGGGCGAAGATGCGTAGGATAGCAAAACCTTCATTTAAATTTTTAGCCACTAAAACTGGACCAATGTTATTTTTAAGCTTTGACTTTTTAAGTTCTATCATTTGTATGGGTTTTCCAATAATAAGGTTGAGTTCAGAGTTAGGAGATGTTCGGTCATTAAGGCTATAAAAAATAATTCCATCACGTGTATAAGCTGCTAATGACCAAAATTGTGTTGTTTTAAAGGTTTTTAAATGAACAGGACCATCTTTAAGATTAAATCTACAGACTTTAAGAAGAAAGAGCGGGTCAGCAAACTGATAAATAGGATTATTACGATTCAAAGAAACAAATTGATAAGGAGCTGCTGATTTTTTGAGATGTGTCCATATGTTATTTTCTTCTAAATAAGGAATTGAAAATAAAAGACAAATATGAACAATAACTGTGCCAGTGATTGTGAGGAATACCGCATGAATAAATTTAGTCACAGTTTTTTTGTCCTGATGGAATCTGCTCTATGGATGGCATAGTGAGTCTTTGTAATGGTGTTGCAGAGATGATTGCGGTGTCATATAAAGTAAGGATAAGCCCGAATTCTTTTTGACTAACCGTTGCAAGCCAATTGCCTGTTTGCGGTCGTGGTGAGATATTGATGCGTAATGAGCCATCATTTTCATAGATAATATTATTAGTATGAAGTTCAAAAGGGATTGTTTTAGATGAGGTGTAGGGTTTAAGGGATTTATTGGCCGTATAAAGAGTAAAAAGACGAGTTATTGGAATATTGCCTTTAAGTAAGTAGTGGCAATGGGGATATAGCGGGCGTCCATGGTTATCTTTCCAAATTTGGAAAATAATACCTTCTGTACGTCCGAGTGAAATGTAATTTCGTTTTATAGCATATGCTCGGGTATAAGGATCGGTGTTTGCTGTTCCTAGTTTAGGGTAGGCGTTCCATTCCCCAATTGTGAACCGCCCAAAATGATTGAAAGAGCTGAGCATGTAATTGACACTAAGTGTCCCACATAAAATGGAAAAAGAAAAGATTAAAAAGAGTATATGAATATTGAGAAGCATCATTATTTTGGATTTTAAGATTTTGAAGCCGTCATGGCTTTCGTTTTAAGAGAAGTAACAGATATATGTGTTAGATCTTTATGAATCGATCGTATAACCTTTAATGTTTCAAGAGAGGGCGTGTAAGATATTGGAAAGCTAAGTTCAGAATTATTACAAAAGGGAAGTCTTTCTGGTTTATAAGGGAGAATAGAATCTTTAACGCCGTAAAGCTTTTTGGTCATTATATTTTGATGAGCATAGAGCATGATGCGGTGCCATATCATAGCAGGAACACCACCACCGAAAGCACGTTTCATTGATGAGAAGTCATCATTTCCCATCCATACAGCTCCGGTATAATTACCAGTAAAACCAACAAACCAAGCATCACGATAAGCTTGTGATGTTCCAGTTTTTCCAGCAACAAGGGTCATAGGCAACGCGGCACGTTTGCCAGATCCTCGTGTTGTGACACCAACCATCATTTGGTTCATATAGGCTGCTGATTGTCTGCTAATAACTCGGTGTAGCTTATGATGATTATGCTTCCAATCCCATACAATATGTCCATCTATTGTACTTATTTTTGTAAAACCATGGCGATTTCCAGCTAAGCCTCCATTTGCAAAAACATTGAAACCAGTTGCTTGATCCATTGGTGTCATATTAGATGTTCCAAGAACCATGGTTTTATGTGATGAAATATGAGCATTAATACCCATATTTTTGATTAAATCTTTTATTGGCTGGGTATCGCGATTAAGATATTGATGTGTAATGTAGACAGCTACTGTATTGATAGAAAAGGCTAAAGCAGTTGATAGATCGATTTTACCGAGATAACGGCCAGAATTATTTCTGGGTGCCCATTTTCCCCAGCGTATGGGTGCATCTAGAACTATTGTCGAAGGAGATAGGCCGCGCTCTATTGCAGCTGCATAAACATAAGGTTTAAATGAAGAGCCAGGTTGTCGACCGCCTTGTGTTGCTCTATTAAATTGGCTTTTATTATAATCCAATCCCCCGACAATCGCACGAACAGCTCCATTATTATCTATAATAACGGCAGCTGCTTGTGTAGCACGGTATTGTTGACCATATTTATGTAAATGATATGTAATTGATTCTTCTGCTGCTTTTTGGATATTTGGATCAAGGGTTGTTTGAACAATCAAATTACGATTGGGAAGTTGATCTTGCATTTTTTTTATTTCATCAAATGCCCAATCAAGAAAATAATGAGGCTGGTTATTTTGTATTTTTGTAATAGTTCTGGCAGGGTGACGGTGAGCATTAATAATTTGGCTATCTGTCATGAGTTTACTATTAACAAGATTTAAAAGCACTACATTGGCACGTTTTTGGGAAGCAAGAAGGTTACTATGAGGAGCATATTTAGTTGGGGCTTTGAATAGTCCTGCGAGCATAGCTGATTCATTAAGGGATACATTGCGTATATCTTTACCAAAATAAAATTTTGCAGCTGCTGCAATACCGAAATTATTTCCCCCCATATATGCACGATCAAGATAAAGTTGCAAAATTTGTTTTTTGCTGAAATTGGCTTCTAGCCAAAGAGCAAGATAGGCTTCTTTAATTTTGCGTGTTATAGTTCTTTCATTTGTTAAGAATAAATTTTTAGCCAATTGTTGTGTAATAGTTGAACCACCTTGAATAACGTTTTTGGCTTGCATATTTTGTAAAATTGCTCGAGTAAGGCCGTATGGATCTATCCCCCAATGATCAAAAAAGCGACGATCTTCTGTTGCGAGAACTGCCTTAATAAGATGCTCAGGCATTTCTTCAATAGGGACGGGAGCAACTGATCGTACACCACGGTAGCCGATAGGATTCCCATATCGATCTAAGAAGAGAATGGAAAAATTTTTAGGCGAATTCCAATCTTTTAAAGTTGATTTAAAAACAGAAATGCCGCCTATGGTGAAAAGAGTAAAACCAATCAATCCCAACGTTAGTGTTTCATCAAGAATTTCAACTACAAATTTTTTCCATCCTCGTATATGAAGATATTGTGAGATAATTTTTGCTTCATGCCAGAAAAAATTGTTGGCAGAACGGATACGATAAAGTGCGGTATCTAATTGTGCATCTAGTTCAATAAGCTTTGGACTGCGAAATTGCTTATCGTTTTGTTTTTTCTTGTTTTTAAAAAAATCAAACATATAAATAGAAGAAGCCTACGACAAAGT
Source organism: Bartonella eidoli (assembly GCF_036576145.1). Taxonomy (NCBI): domain Bacteria; kingdom Pseudomonadati; phylum Pseudomonadota; class Alphaproteobacteria; order Hyphomicrobiales; family Bartonellaceae; genus Bartonella; species Bartonella eidoli. Next base: position 134,105 of record NZ_JBAFWX010000004.1, read on the forward strand.
GATGCAATTAACTAATGTAAATTAGTTATATGGAGTAAAAGTATTTTTTTACTATAGGTTTGATGAAGAAATACATTATTATAGGAGTAGAGATTTATAGATTTTTTATTTATATGTTGTAATTATAAAATTGTATTCTTTTAATTTTACGTAATATTTGCAATTTTTTAGTTTGAGATTATATCAAAGTATAAAAATTTTATCTTCGTGTATGAGATATTCTGTTATTTCTCACATTGGTAATAAATTATTCCATATGTATAATTTTTAATAAACAGAAAATGCTATTCATTTTATGTTCATTTTGGATAGCTTATAAAATAGCTATGATGAAAAAAGCTTTATTTTTTATGATTATGGTAATTCTGATAGGGAACAATTCTGTTTTGGCTTCTGGGTGTGCTGAAATTGGTAGAAAGGTTGCTGCTCAGCGAGGTGGTGTATTAGTGCGCTCAACATCTGTTATTCAGGATGGAAGAAATATGTGTATGGTTGTTGTTGTCGTGCCTGCTCGTGATGATAAAAAGTTGCGTCGTATGGAGGTTCTTGTTCCTGCTTATTAATTGGGTTTGACAGGTATTGTAATGCGTATTTTAATTGTTGAAGATGATAAAAATCTTAATCATCAATTAGTTGAAGCTATAAGAAGTGCAGGATATGTTTCGGATAGTGCTTTTGATGGTGAAGAGGCATATTTTTTAGGGAGCACAGAACCTTATGATGCTGTTATCCTCGATATTGGTTTGCCGCATTTAGATGGAATTTCTATTGTTGAAAGGTGGCGTCGAGAAGGGTATCTTATGCCTGTTTTAATGTTAACAGCACGAGATCGCTGGTCTGATAAGGTACTTGGTATTGATGCAGGTGCTGATGATTATGTGGCTAAGCCATTTCATTTGGAGGAAGTGGTAGCACGGTTGCGAGCGTTAATTCGTCGAAATACAGGCCATGCAGCGAGTACGTTATATTGTGGTAATGTTGTTTTAGATACTAAAACATTACGCGTTTTTGTTGATAATCAGTTGATTAAGTTAACATCCCATGAGTTTAGGCTTTTATCGTATCTGATGCACCATTGTAATCGAGTGGTTTCAAGGACAGAGCTTATCGAGCATCTTTATGATCAGGATTTTGATAAAGATTCTAATACTATTGAAGTTTTTATTAGACGTTTACGTAAAAAGCTTGGAGTAGATGTAATTGAGACTTGTCGTGGAATGGGATATCGAGCGAGAGCACCAGGGGATTAATGATGGTTCAGAAGAACGATAACTGGTTGATAAAGAGATTTTTTCTGGTTGGTAGGTCTCTTAGCTTACGGGTTATGATTTTATCAACATTATGGGTTGTTATTTCTCTCACATCAATTTCTACAGTCAGTATTTTATTTTATCGTCGCTCAAGTGAACAAAGTTTGAAACGTATCCTTTCGGCTCAACTTTATAGTCTCATTGCAACAGTTACTGTATCACTTGATGGAAATTTAAAAGGGGGGGGATTTGGGGTTAATGACATTCGTTATTCAGATCCAACATCGGGTTGGTATTGGGAAGTCTCTGCCATATCGCCCAATCTACATGGGCGGTTGGTATCTCCATCATTGGAAGGTGGAAAAATACTTTCATCAAATGATGTAAATATATCTGATTTATCTTTTGATAACGAATTCTTTCGATTTTATCAGATAAAGGGCAATAATAATCAGAATTTACAAGTGATTGAGAGTGATGTTGTTCTTGATGATCAGAATCACATTGCACGTTTTCATCTTGTAGGAAATATCGATGAAGTGCATGCGCAAGTACAAGAATTTAATCGAATTTTGCAAATTTTTCTTTGGAGCTTTGGTATAGGTAGCGTTTTTATCAATATTGCTATTATCTTTTTTAGTTTTCAACCATTAAAACTTATTCGCCAGGCGTTGAATGATATTCGTGAGGGCAGAGTTAATTATGTCAATACAGATTTGGTAAGTGAAGTTATGCCGTTGGTACAGGAGATGAATGCCCTTATTAATAATAACCAGCGTATTATTGAACGATTTCGAACACAGGTTGGTAACCTTGCTCATTCATTAAAGACACCTTTATCGGTTATTATGAATGAGGCTGATCAGATGTGTGGGGAACAAGCTTCTTTATTAAGAGAGCAAACTAAAATGATGCAGGATCAAATAAACCATTATTTGCAACGTGCTAGAATTGCAGCGCAATGCGATAGTGTCATTTATCATGCGTCCGTTCGCGGAGTGGTTGATCGTTTAATACGTGTTATGGAAAAACTTCACCCTGAGAAACAATTTCAATTTACTATGGATGTTGATGATATTACTTTTTCTGGTGAAAGAGAAGATTTAGAGGAAGTGGTGGGTAATTTGATTGAAAATGCTGCGCGGTGGTCTCATACTAAGGTATCGATATCCTGTAATTTACAAGATAGTAGTGAAGAAGAAAAATTTTTTAATATCATCGTAGAAGATGATGGTTCTGGTTTAACAGAAGAGCAAATGGATGAAGCTTTTAAAAGAGGGCGCCGGTTTGATGAGAGTAAACCAGGAGCAGGTTTAGGGTTAGCAATTGTTTCCGATATGGCCAATGAATATGGAGGAAGTTTTTTCTTGGAGCTCTCTAAATTGGGAGGATTGTCTGCAAAAGTTGTCTTGCCAAGACAGTAAATACTTTCCTTTTATCAATTTTATATATGAAATTGGTGAGAATAGAGCTATGTTGATGGGTATAGTACATAAAAAATTATTTTATGGGTAGGATGCAATATAAAGCAGAGAGAGTTTTTTGTTTCTTCATGTTGATTAAAAAATTAATGATATATTACTATACGATGTTATGCATGAAGAAAGCTTTTTATTATTCACATCATATTGTGGAAGATGAGTTGTTGAGATGATTAGGTATACTTTTTGATTTTAGTGCCAGGATCAAAGTGATATGCTGTTGTTAGTTTTATTTACAACTTCCCTTTTATTGTTTGTTATCATTTTTATTTACTCGCTGCATTTGAATTGGATACCTAAAAAAGATAAGTTGGGTTCATCTATCGGTATTTTTAAGAATTATATGCATCGTAAAAATAACCATGTTCTTAAAATTTTTAGTGTTTTGTTTGTTATTCTTATGACATGTAACATTTATAGTGTGACAGGTAGTCCGGAAACTAAAAGTTATTTTTTTAATGAATTGATGAACAAAGATCCACAGGTCCTTAATAAACGTGAAAGGCTTGCTCGTTTGCAAGTATTGTTTTTTCGCACACCTAGCGATGGCAAGCTAGCAGATGCATTGGCAGTCGGGTATCTTGAGGAAGGCTACTTTCAGGATGCCGTGAATATTTATTTGGATGCACTTCGCTTGAATGGAGAAACGGCTCCTAGACTTGTGGGATATGGTTTAGCTCTGGTGGGCTATGAAGGTGGAACGATTACGCAAGAAGCACAAAATGCCTTTCAAAAGGCTGCAGATTTATCACCTAGTGATTTTTATTCTCGTTTATTATTAGCTGATGCACTTCGTCAATCAGGAAAATCTGCACAGGCAATACAGTTTTTACAAAATTTTCTTAATAAAATGCCTGAAGATTTTGATGGGCGATCGCGTGTTGAAACAATGATAATCCAGTTGTATGATTCATTTAATTAAAAACATTTCTACTCGTCTATGGTTATTAAGTTCAAGGGGGATTCCTGGATAATAAGTTGCGTCTGTATGAAAGATATGCGAAACTCCCCCCCCCAAGTATAGAAGTAATAAGTTTATATTTACACAACATATTTACAAAATGGTTTTCGTAGATAGTTTATGAACAGTCAGCCTTTAAAGAATATTTTTTCATTAGAAATGCTTTTAAAGCAGCGAAAAAGAAAGCGATTGTTGATAATATTATCATACTTTTTCGTTACGTTAATTGCAATAAGTCTTATCATGTATGCGATGCGTCATACAGTAAATTTTTTTCGAATGCCATCCGAAATTACGAACGAAGATATTTTAATGGGTCGTCCTTTACGTTTAGGCGGTTTTGTTGAAAAAGGGACGGTTCAATATATTGAAAAGATGAAAGTTACTTTTTTTGTAACTGATAATGTGAAACATCAAAAAGTTATTTTCGACGGTATACTACCAGATCTTTTTCGTGAAGGGCAAGGTGTTATAGTGGAAGGATATTTTGATAAACAGAAGATTTTTATTGGCACACGCGTTTTAGCAAAGCATGATGAAACTTATATGCCTCAAAAAATGGCTGACTGCTTAAAAAAGCGCTATGATACGGGAGGGCAATTAGATTGTGCTCGTTGAGTTAGGCCACATCTTTTTAGCTGCAGCGTTTGCAATTAGTTTGCTACAGGTAGTTTTATCCACTTTTGGTATTGTGTGGGAAGAGCGTGCGTTAATGCAGACAGGGATATTGCTGACGTACATGACCTTTATATTAGTGTTATTGTCCTTTTTAATTCTTATTTTCTCTTATGTAGTTTCCGATTTTTCTGTTTTAAATGTTGTTAAAAATAGTCATTCTGAAAAGCCAATGCTTTATAAAATTACAGGTGTTTGGGGTAATCACGAAGGCTCCATGTTACTATGGGTTTTAATTTTGACTTTTTTCAGTACACTGATAGCGCTGTCTAATTATTTGCCTGGACAGGTTAAAGGATTAATTTTGATGTGTCAGAGTTTGATGACTGGCACTTTTCTTTTATTTATTCTTTTCGCATCTAATCCATTTTTACGTGTTACTCCACCAGCACTACAAGGAAACGATCTTAATCCTCTTTTACAAGATATCGCTTTAGCAATTCATCCACCACTTCTTTATTTAGGCTATGTTGGTTTCTCTATTTGTTTTTCTTTTGCAGTGGCTGCATTAATTTTAGGGCATGTCGATGGGGTTTGGGCGCGTTGGGTTCGCCCGTGGATTCTGCTTTCTTGGTGTTTTTTGACATTAGGAATTATGGTTGGATCTTATTGGGCTTATTATGAGCTAGGGTGGGGAGGTTATTGGTTTTGGGATCCTGTTGAAAATGTATCATTTATGCCTTGGCTTTCAGGAACTGCGCTTTTGCATTCTATTCTCATTCTTGAAAAGCGTGAAGCATTAAAGAATTGGTCTCTGTTTTTAGCAATTCTTACTTTTTCTCTTTCTCTTATGGGAACTTTTCTTGTTCGTTCAGGTTTGTTAGTGTCTGTCCATAGTTTTGCCTTTGATCCGGCACGGGGGATAGCAATTCTTGCTATTTTATTCTTTTTTACAGGAGGAGCTCTGCTCCTCTTTTCTTTGCGAGTACCTATTTTAAAGACATATAGATTTTTTCATCCAATTTCGCGTGAAGGCTTTATTATTTTAAATAATTTATTGCTAACTGTAATAACAGCAACAATATTGATTGGTACGCTTTATCCTTATTGTCTTGAGGTATTGACTGGGCAAAAAATTTTTGTAGGTGCGGCCTTTTTTAATCTTACCTGCGGACCTTTAATGGTGTTATTATTATTGTTGGTTCCGTTTGGATCAATAATGGCGTGGAAGAAGGGTGATTTTCTTGCAGTTTTTGAACGATTGTGGTTTGTGTTTGCATTGGTCTTTATCGTTTGTCTTATAGCATTTTATTCAGCATCTTTACGTGATGTTTTTGCAGTTTTAGGAATGGGTCTTTCAGCTTTTGTTGTTTTTGGAAGTTTGGTTGATCTTTTTGAAAAAAGTGGACATAAAAAGACATCTTTGATGATACGAATTAAGAGATTTGTTGGATTGCCATGGTCAACTTTTGGTGCAGCAATAGCGCATATGGGATTAGGCGTTACATTGTTCGGTATTGTCAACGTGACGACTTTTACGCAAGAACGTATTCTAACGATGCATGTAGGAGATATAATTACAATAGCAGATAAAACCATTCGTTTTGAAAAAGTAAATGAAGGTTTTGGTCCGAATTATTCTAAAGTAGAGTTTAGTTTTGGAATATATGAAAATGAAAATACCATGCGCAATGTAATAGCATCAAAGCGATTTTATTTAAGTCAGAATACATTAACAACGGAAGTTGGTATTCAAAGCTATGGTTTATCTCAAATGTATATTGTGCCAGGGCGTATGAATGATCGAGGGCTTGCGGTGCATATATGGTGGAAGCCTTATGTAATTTGTGTTTGGTTAGGTGCATTAATGATGGCTATGGGCGGGTGTTTATCTCTTTTAGGCGCTCTATCTCGTGTAAGATTGCATCAGCAGAAAGCTTTTCCTTTTAAATTTTCTATAAAAAAGCACTGAAATGAAAAAGATATTATGTTGGATGCCGCCTTTTTTAATTATTATTTTTTCTCTATCCTTGGCAGTAGCGGTAGAACCAGATGAGATTCTAAAAGATAAAGTTCTTGAATCACGTGCTCGTGATATTTCGTCGAATTTGCGTTGTCCAGTTTGCCAAAATCAAACAATTGATGATTCAGATTCTCCATTGGCACGTGATTTGCGGATTTTGATTCGTGAGCGGTTGCAAATGGGCGATAGCAATCAGCAAATTATTGATTTTCTTATTGAGCGATATGGTGAATTTATTTTATTGAAGCCTCCCTTTAATAAAATGACATGTTTTTTATGGTTGTCGCCCTTAGTTATTATGATCTTCGGTATAAGTATTGTGTTTTTTAGAGGAGGAATGGTGCGAGCAAACTGAGGGATTGATAAGAAAAATAGTTTAAATACCGTTGAGTTGAAATACATGAAGAAAAATTTGATACATTTAAAGCAATAGTTTAACTCCATTTATAATTATGTGTGTTGCTTATCTAACCTTACAAAACTTTAACAATTTAGACAGAAAATGGTAAGGTTTGTTATTTTACTATTCAACACAATCAAGATAAAATTATTACAAAATAGGAGCGCATAGAAGATGGTAAAAAAAACTTTCTCTAAAACGTTGGTTGCAGCAAGTGTTTTTGCAGCTTTAGAGACTGCACTATTGTTTAGCGGAAGTGTATTAGGTTTTGCAACAACAGAAGTTCATGCAAATTCTATATTTACTTCGGTAGCACAACAACAAGGATTTGCAAATATTGTTGCTCAAGTAAAACCGGCGGTTGTTTCAGTGCAAGTAAAAGGGGCTCAAAAGAAAGAAAAGCGTTTTTTTAGTGATTTTTTTAAAAGTCCAGGGCTTGAGCTATTACCTGACCAGCACCCTTTAAAGAGGTTTTTGGAAGATTTTTATGATTATGGCAATTCTAATAACAAGTCTTCAAAGCGCTCAGCTAAACTTCGTCCTATAGCTTTTGGGTCAGGATTTTTTATCTCGTCTGATGGTTATGTTGTGACGAATAATCATGTAATTGCTGACGGTACTAGTTATTCTGTTATTCTTGATGATGGTACAGAATTAAATGCAAAGCTTATTGGGACAGATCCACGGACTGATCTTGCGGTATTGAAAGTAGATGATAAAAGAAAATTTTCATATGTTGATTTTGGTGATGATTCAAAGTTACGTGTAGGGGATTGGGTTGTTGCTATCGGTAATCCTTTTGATTTTGGTGGAACGGTAACAGCAGGTATTGTATCGGCACGTGGACGTGATATTGGCACTGGTGTTTATGATGATTTTATTCAGATCGATGCGGCTGTGAATAGAGGAAATTCTGGTGGTCCAACTTTTGATCTTAACGGGAAGGTTGTTGGAGTTAATACAGCGATTTTTTCTCCTTCTGGAGGGAATATTGGTATTGCTTTTGCTATTCCAGCAGAAACAGCAAAGCAGGTTGTACAGCAGCTTATTGAAACAGGTTCAGTTCAGCGTGGTTGGCTTGGAGTGCAGATTCAGTCAGTAACAAAAGAAATTTCTGACTCGATTGGTTTAAAAGAAGCTAAAGGTGTTTTAGTTACTGATCCATTAAATGGGCCAGCAAAAAAAGCAGGAATTAAGGCAGGTGATGTGATTATTTCGATAAACAGTGAAGTAATTGCTGATGTTCGTGATTTAGCGCGTCGCGTTGCAAATATTAAACCAGGGGAAACTGTAGCTTTAAGTATTTTTAGATCTGGAAAAGAGGAGGTTATAAAAGTAAAGCTTGATTCAATGCCTGGAGATGAAGATACAAAAAAAGATTTAAAATTTTCAAAAGGTCGCGGTAATCTCGATGAGACATTAGAAGATTATGGTTTAATTGTTTCTCCTTCTGATGATGGTGTAGGGTTAGTTGTAACGGATGTAGATTCAGATTCAGATGCTGCAGATAAAGGAATACGTCCTGGTGATGTAATTGTGACAGTGAATAATAAGTCTGTTAAAAAAGCATCTGATATTACCGATATTATTAAAAATGCACAAAAATTGGGACGATCTGGTATACTTTTACAAGTGCGAACGAATGATCAAAATCGTTTTGTAGCTCTTCCAATTTCCTCTAAATAAAAGGTATTAAATGGTAGGGTAGAAGCTGCGTAAGTTTCTGCCCTATAGTTCCATTCAATAAAATGACGGAGACACGTTTTATGAAGATACTTGTTATCGAAGATGATCGTGAGACTGGGCGTTATTTGGAAAAAGCTTTTTTTGAGGCAGGGCATTTAGCTGATGTTGCGTATGATGGGGATACAGGATACGCTTTAGCTGAAACCGAAAACTATGATGTGATGGTTGTTGATAGGATGCTTTTGCGTCGTGATGGTCTTTCTATTATTGCTGAATTGCGGGCTAAAGGTAATAAAACGCCGGTTCTTATCCTTTCTGCTTTAGGACAAGTTAATGATCGTGTGACAGGTTTGCGTGCAGGAGGTGATGATTACTTGACAAAACCCTACGCATTTTCCGAGCTTCTTGCTCGTGTTGAGGTGTTACAGCGACGGAGAAGTTCTGAAAAAGCAGAGGCTATTTATCGTGTAGGAAATCTTGAGCTTAATCGGTTAGCACATACAGTAAAGCGCGGTAATAAAAATATCACATTGCAGCCACGGGAATTTCGTTTACTCGAATATTTGATGCAGTATGCCGGCCAGGTTGTAACACGCACTATGCTTTTAGAAAATGTGTGGGACTATCATTTTGATCCGCAAACAAATGTGATTGATGTCCATATATCTCGGTTAAGAGCAAAAATTGAGAAAGATTTTGATATCCCACTTCTCCATACTGTGCGGGGGGCTGGGTATATGTTGAAAGTACCAGATAATATACATGAATCGTTTGATTAATATAATGCGCACGACTGCGCTAAGACTTTCTGCACTTTATATTTTATTATTTGGGTTAGTTGCAACAGGACTTTCTATTTATATGACGGCATTTTCTGCCTCATTGTTAACAAAACAAACCGAACAAGCTTTGAGTGAAGAATTAATACGTATCAAAAATGCTTATACTTATGGTGGGTTACCTTTATTAATGCGTACTATTGATTATCGTTCACGTCAGCCCGGAGCTTTCCTTTATCTTGTTACTGATCCTATGGGACGTATTTTAGCAGGGAATGTCGCACACATTGAAGTTGGACTTTTGAATCATAACGGTTTTCTGTCGAGTTCTTTTTTATATTCACGTTTGGGAGAACATGAAAAAGCAAGTGGACATCGTGCTTTAGCAATTATTGTTGATTTGCCTAATGCTATGAAGATTCTTATAGGGCGTGATTTAGACGAGCCAGAACGTTTTGCAGAAGTCATGCGTAAAGCAGTCATGATTGCTCTTGCGGCAATGGTTGGAGGAGCTCTATTAATATGGTTCTTCGTAGGGAGAAGAGCTTTACAGAGGATTGATCATGTAACAGCTGCCTCCCAACGTTTGATGGAGGGTGATTTTAGCGGACGTTTACCTGTTTCCGGGGTAGGCGATGAGTTCGATCGATTGTCGGTTAACCTTAACATTATGTTAGACCGCATTGAAGAATTAAATATTGGTTTACGCCAAGTATCGGATAATATTGCGCATGATCTCAAGACACCATTGACGCGCCTTAGAAATCGGGCTGAAGAAGCGCTTTCTGGGAAAAAAACAGAGGTTGAATACAGGCAGGCACTTGACGGTGTTATTGTAGAATCAGATCAGCTCATTCGTACTTTTAATGCTATTCTAATGATTTCTCGTATTGAAGCTAGTAGTGCAATTGAACATCTTGAAGTTATGAATGTGAAGCTGATTCTTGAAGATGCTGTTGAACTTTATGAACCTTTTGCTGAAGAATCAGGAGTTTTGCTGCGATTAGGAGAAACCTTTGATAAGGAGCTTAAGCTGAATCGCGAGCTCATTGCACAATCAATTTTTAATCTTATTGATAATGCTATTAAATATGCGTCTAAAGATAACAAAGAAGCGGAGGTTTGTTTATCTATGGAATGGCGTGGTGAGAATTTATTGGTGGTTGTGCGTGATAATGGTCCAGGAATTGCAGAAGATAAATATGAAAAAGTAACAGAGCGGTTTGTTCGCCTTGAAGAAAGCCGTACACAACCCGGTTTTGGTATTGGCTTAAGTATCGCAAAAGCTGTTATGAAGCTTCATGGAGGTGAACTTTTACTTGAAAATGCAAATCCAGGACTCAGGGCTGTTTTATTATTCCCTTAAACGAGTTATTTTTGCTTCGTTTTTTTATTTTCGCAAGTGATGATTATTTAAAAAAAAGTAAGAGAAGTTGTGATGCTTCTTGGAGGCTATATAAAGGATATATAAATAAAAAGTTCTTTTTAAATAAAGCACTTCCTTTTATAGCTTCTTATCAAGATTTTTTTCTTTTAATTTTTTAGGAATTTTCAGTCAGTATTACGTTGTCTTCTATTTGGAGGGAGCAACTAAAATTGGAGAGAGTAGTTATGAGGAAGGCATTCCCATGGTTGGTGATAAAAGCTTACCTTAAACTAAACTTATAAAAAACTTTCCTTTTTGCGGGAACCGGAAAAAATTTATATTGGCGTTATTCGCTTTTTTGTTGATATTTATTTGATTAAAAGAAAAAGCAAAATAGATTTAAAATCATACACTATATCCTTTATTTCCATAAAGAAGTTTGGGGGCATGATTTATACGGTCTATTATGATGCAAAGTAAAACTTCCTTCTAAAAATATTTCGGGATTTTCACCATAGTTTTATGGAAAGTTATAATGGGTTGTTCAAAATATTAGTGATGCGCAAAGAGAGTTGGTATGCACTTAGCCATTTTAAAATGCATTTGAAATGATAAATTGAAGTAAAAAAGAACATATAGAAACTTATAAAATACGGAATAATAATCATATAAAAGCAAAAATGAAGGTAATAATTTTTTTTTCAGATTATTTATATGATTATTTTATAAGTAATGATTTTTATGAGTATCTTATTTTAATCTTTAATGATTTATACTTTTTCTTAAAAGGAACCTTTAAAGGAAAGTGAAAAAGATTTATTGATTTTTATTATAAATAACAGCGTTATGAAAAAATGTTAACATAAATAATTATATTAAAGTAATAAATATATTTTATTAATTTTAATTG
>NZ_JBAFWX010000005.1:0-26457 GCF_036576145.1 Bartonella eidoli
AACAGTTTTTAGCTATGAAAGATGCTATCGCGGAAACCCAAAGTTTACATTGACAATATAATCCTTTTGCTGTGTTGTAGTATTTCATTTTAGAAGATCAATTATTTTCATATCTTATGAATTCATTGTAAATTGTTCTTAATGCCCTTTATCTAGTATTTTATATAAAAGGGTATATGGTAATTTATGCTTTATGATGGTCGCCCTAATCATTTTAAGCTATGATTTATATTATTTCATAAAGAGTCTCTGACAGTGCTCGCTAAATTAGCACCATTTGTTATGTAATTGTTTTGAACGCTTATTTAGATATGTTGTTGATTATTACTTGGATAGAGTTATTCATATTATCGATGCAAGTGCTTTTTTCATCAACTATTGCACTCAATTCAATAATATTTTGCTAAGTCCTAAAAATTGTTTTGGTAAGCTTTAATGCATCATCGAGTATCATTTTTGACATAGCTAAAGATACTGCGTTTCGCTTCTCAATAATTTCAAAATGATAAAGGATGCTGCACGTTGGTTCTATTTCTTTATTTCGTTTTTGGATTGTATAGTAAAATTGCTTAATTTTTTGCTATTTTGATCTTTTATTCATATTGAACAATAATTCATTAAGTCTCTCTACTCTTTCATTACTACATCCTATTCTGAGGTAGGTTTTAAAAACTATTTGCGTGTCTCTCCATCCTTTTTGCAAGCTGCTCTAACTATAATTTCTCAGTTATTTTAGAATAGATCATGTGTATTGATGTAAGTGCCATTTGAATTACAGAGATGGATGAAAGCAGGAGGAACGCCTATAAACCATCGTGCAGTCAAAAGCAGGTTTATGGGGGAGAGGGTCTTATGTTTGTAAGAACTATTAGGTAGTAGAAACAAAAGAACCGACAGGACTTTTCAAAATAGAAGTGTTTTCACTGATTATAGTTAAGCGTTTTTACGAGCAATGCCTATGATCTTGCTGGTAAAGAGAAATTCGGTACTCATTATGGCAGCTTTTGCTATTTTTTATGGCTTTAACGCAAACTTTTTATCTTGAAAAAAATGTTGAAAAACAAAAGCGAAAAAAGAGAGATTTAGAAGAAGCAACAACACAGCTTGAGGTGGAAAATGAGATTAATAATGAAAGCGGTACTGATATGTGTGTTGATCTTTCTCGTTAGATGCATAACAAAAAAATGCTTCTTGTCTCGGTTTGAAAACTGATTGATCTGGATCAGAAAGATATCACTCCAATAAGTGCTAGGTTTAGCAAGAGACATCTTAAAGCAATAACAAATACACAAATACGGAGAGCTCTTATGTATGTGGAATCATGGTCGAAAGAAAAATTGAAAAAGTTACAGAATTCACAGATGAAAAAAAAGAAATGCTACAAGAAATGATAATGATCTACCAGAGTTTAAAATGATGTTCCGTTTTGTGAAATGGACCGTATTAATTCTCTTTTTATTTATTCTTGAATTTTCTCGTGTCATGGATGCAATAGATAGCATCTTTACGCATAAAAAACATGGTTTTCAAAAAGTTAATAAAGGTAAAAAAAGATTTTATTGTTAAATAGTATATAATTAATTGTTTATATTGTACAAAAACTCCATCTTTCATATTTCTAAAAGTAAATATGATAGTAACAATAAATTATTTATTTAAATAATATCGCATTTTTATATAGTAAATTTAAATTTATAATAAAAATATTTATTTATATTTATAGTGAAAGTATTAAAATTACTCATTACAATGTAAGAGCATTTTTATATTCACGAACTCTCTTTCTATGCGATGAAACAGAAACAGCCTTATACTCTTTGGTTGCAACTGAATTATTATCGAGTCTTTCTAAAAGAGTCTCACCTTTTTTGTTAACTTTTTCATCTGCAGCATTTGGATTTGATTTTATATACCTTTGGAGACGCCCCATTCCTTGCGTATGTTTGTAAAAAGCAGCAGGAAGATAGAGGTCTAATTTATCATAAGGTATAGGTGTCTCTGGTTCACATAATATACCCTTAACATTATCTTCATGCAATTTTTCTAATCGGGCAGATTCGGTGTGAAGTTTTTTAGCAAGAGCTAAACTAAATATTCCACACTCAGAGAAGCTTCGCTGAATATCCATCTCCGCCATGGAAAAATGGCAATTAGGTAATCCACGAGATTTAACAGCCATTAATGTTCTCGTTATTAGCATATCTTGTGGTATGCCATGGAATTTTGTCGGTTCAAAAAGTATGAAAGAGTTTTCAACGCCAACAGCCCTATAATCAATGACTGCAAAATGAATTCCTAGAGTTTGCGAGCTAATTATAAATCTAGAAGATTGAACTTGGTCATTGATTGCTTTTTCCATGAGAACAGCAAGATTATAAGGGTCATCTACTAATTCAAGCTTCATGCCTGGATATTTCTCGTTTGCTTGCTTTACCAAGGCAGGCATCATTTTTATATCTACATGTGCATAATGAGTATTTATCCAATCCCCATTAGCAATATCTTTCTCTAAATTTGTAATAATATCTTTTAATTTTTCAGTATTAAATGCCATCTCTTCTTTTGAAGAAATGTCTTTTTCTGAATCTGCATGAGCACCTTCCAGCAGCTCTTGCAAAGAATGTCCTACTTCCGCTTGTGAAGAAGAAGAGGGGATGACACTTTGAGAATTATTAGGTTTCATAATATTAATCTCCATGCTGATTAATCAACAGTGGATATTATTTTCTTTAATTTTGGTAAGAGAGTGTTTTATATCGTTCCTTTTTAAGCAAAATTGTTCTAAAAAAGGACTATTCGTTTTTTGAAAGTGTAAGATTACAGAGTTTTTTGCAATTATAAAATATGTAAGACTATAAGTATGTTTACTTTTTATTACTGTTGTAAAGAAACGCTTATTGTATTTTTATGTTATATCTCTAAAGTAAAATTTGTAATAGTGTCATGCATTTAAGATACGTTTAGAAAGCGATAAACAGTATTTTTGCACATCTAAAGTAGTGATTTTCAAAAAATGGATGAAGATCAAAAAGAATTAATATCTCATAAAAGAGATGTGGCTTATAGGGATACAATTAAAATTTTATCCCCTTACCTTTATTTATATATCTCTCATATAACAAAATAAATTAAATTAATTAGTAATTTATACGCAATAGAAAAAGGTATGGTGCCCAAAAGAGGACTCGAACCTCCACGCCTTGCGGCACAGGTACCTGAAACCTGCGCGTCTACCAATTCCGCCATCTGGGCTGTAAAATTCATCTAAGCTGACGAAGCAATTCTGTCAATCAAATTATAAATTCATTTTTTATATAAAAGATTAAATTAAATGGTTTATACATATTATGACTTTAAAGATTTAAGACTTTACGACTGTTTTTGATGAAATAGTTGAGTCAGAATTAAATGTATAAATAATGGGAATGCCAGTTGCTAATTCTTGAGATATAATTTCTTCACTACTTAAACCTTCGAGCGCCATAATAAGAGCACGAAGAGAGTTGCCATGTGCTGCAATCAAAACAGTTTGAAAACGTAAAATATGAGGCTGGATATAGTACAAATAATAGGGCAAAACACGTGCACCAGTATCACGTAAACTTTCTCCATTTGGTGGTGCAATAGCGTAGGAACGGCGCCATATTTGTACTTGTTCTTGCCCCCATTGTTCACGGACTGTATCTTTGTTTAAGCCAGATAGATCACCATAATCACGCTCGTTTAATGCCGAGTTTTTTATCAATTGTAAATCTGGTTGTTCCATTTGCTCTAAAATATGTTGAGCTGTTTTTTGCGCACGCTGTAAAGCTGATGTATAAGCGATATCAAATTTTAAACCTGCTGTTTTGAGATTTTTTCCAGCTGTTATTGCTTCTTCATGGCCTGCTTGAGTTAGATCTGGGTCTTTCCAGCCAGTGAAAAGATTTTTGACATTCCATTCACTTTGTCCATGCCGAATTAATACAAGTGTGCGTTCCATTATTGAATTTCCTATGTTAATTATTGATTATTTATCATTCAATCCCAAAACGTCGAGCATTGAATAAAGACCGTTTTTATGGTTTTGAGCCCATAAAGCTGCTTTTAATGCACCATTAGCAAAAATAGAGCGTTCCTGTGCTAAATGTGAAAAAACAATACGCTCATTTGGTCCTGCAAAAGTGATGCTATGATCACCAATAACTGTTCCTCCTCGAGAACAAATAAAGCCAATAGTACCTTTTTCACGCTTACCTATACCATTGCGTTCGTTGGTCATAACATTATTGAGTGTAACATTACGGCCTTCAGCAGCTGCATTGCCAAAAAGAAGAGCTGTTCCAGAAGGACAATCAACCTTCTCTGAGTGATGCATTTCATAAATCTCAATATCAAAGTCATCAGGCCCTAATGCTTTGGCTGCTTTTTTTACAAAATCAGCTAAAAGATTAACTCCAAGGCTCATATTTCCAGATTTCACAATAGTCGTGTATTGTGCAAAATCTGCAATTTTTTCTTCGTCTTTTTTATTAAATCCTGTTGTTCCAATAATATGAATCAAGTTTCTTTGAGCGGCGTGATTAGCATAGAGAATACTGGCTTGCGGACGGGAAAAGTCTAAAATACCTTCCGTATTGGAAAAGGCTTTGTCAAGATCATCGGTAATGCAAATATCAAGAAAATTTGAACCGATTAATATACTGGCATCTTTGCCTACAAAAGGTGACTCTTTGCGGACCAGAACTGCAGAAAGTTCTACGTCTTTTCTATCTTGAATAGCTGTGATTAGCTCGCGCCCCATTTTTCCATTTCCACCAACAACTGTAAGACGCATATTTGTCTCCTTATCATCTTGATCCTTAAAGGATAGAAAAATTCTTTTTTCTATATAGAATGAAAGTTTTACTTCTTTGATTATCTGGACTGATTACTTGTATGTTTATATTGATAAGCTTGTT
Source organism: Bartonella eidoli (assembly GCF_036576145.1). Taxonomy (NCBI): domain Bacteria; kingdom Pseudomonadati; phylum Pseudomonadota; class Alphaproteobacteria; order Hyphomicrobiales; family Bartonellaceae; genus Bartonella; species Bartonella eidoli. The sequence goes on from NZ_JBAFWX010000005.1 coordinate 4,941, forward strand.
TTTAAAATACATTCGTTATTTGGTATAAAAGAAATAATGTGAATGTAGTTCAATAAGCTTTCAAATTCATTGTTTTAGAGAATAGTCAAGTTTATGGATGGGGACTATAAAACATATAAAGCTTTAATATAAGCTTTTTTTGTAGAAGAGTCAGGTGATGCACATATAATCCATGAAATATTGCCTACATTTTTGTTTGGAAAAGGCAATCAGAAGTCAAGATCTGCATAATGAGGGCTTGGTGCAATTCCACGAATGCGCTCTGTTAAAAGCGGGCGAAAAGAAGGTCTTGATTTAATGCGTGTATACCAGTCTTTGGCCGCAGGAGATTTTTCCCAGTCAATTTCTCCGAGAAAATCAAGTACCGAAATAGAAGCTGCTGCAGCTAAATCCGCGTACGATAGTTCAGAGCCAGCTAACCAGTCGCGAGATGCGCAGAGCCAATTTAGATAGTTCATATGTGGTAAAATATTGGCGCGTGCATTGCGTAAAATTTGCGAATTTGGAGCACCGCCACCAATAGCTATTGGCATTTCACGCTTATAAATTCGTTCTCGGACAATGTGGCGTGTAGCTTCATTTTCAAACTTATTTAAAAACCAGTCATTTAGACGACGTACTTCAGCGCGGTCTAAAGGATTTTCTGGAAAAAACTTATTCTCTTGTCGCAAGTTTCCGCGTGTTTCGTCTAAATATTCGAAAATAACAATAACTCCCGATAAGGGAATTTCGCGTTCAGCAAGAAGAACAGGCACATGTCCAGCTGGATTAAGTGCAAGAAATTCATGTCTTCTTGCCCACTCATGTTCCTCAATCAGTTGAATAGTTATATCATATTCTCCAAGAATGAGGCGTATGAAGCGGGAGGAGGACGATAGGGGAGAATGAAAAAGCGTTAACATAGTCTACATTATAGAATAGAGTTGATTAATATAAAATAGAGTTGATTAATTTTTAGAGAATTACAGAAGCTTTTATAAAGGCGCTTTACTAAAAGTACAAGGTCATTAGTTTCTACGATACATTATATTTGAGAATTAATAACAGAGATTCATAATTATTTGATTTATGCAACTGCTTGCAAAATCGCGATACGCAACTCTTCTAAACCTAATGCTTTTTCTGAAGATGTTACGAGAAGTTCAGGATAAGCGGCAGGATGTTGCGAAAGTCTTGTTTTTGTAACCGCTATTAATTTCTCAAGTGCACTTAATTTGACTTTATCACTTTTGGTTAAAACAACTTGGTAAGAAACAGCTGCCGCATCAAGAAGATTTAGGACATCTATATCGTTTTTTTTAATTCCGTGGCGTGAATCAATTAAAATATAAACACGTTTTAGTGTTGTGCGACCACGTAAATAATTAAAAACCAAACGAGTCCATGCATCAACTAGATTTTTAGGAGCTTCTGCAAAACCATAGCCGGGCATATCAACGAGCGCTATAGGAGGAAGATTATCAGGCTGTCCGCTAAAGCCGTCAGGTACAAAATAATTAAGTTCTTGAGTTCGTCCCGGTGTGTTAGAAGTACGTGCTAACCCTTTTTGCTGAACAAGTGCGTTAATTAATGATGATTTCCCAACATTGGAACGTCCCGCAAATGCAATTTCTGGAGGGCCTTCAGGTGGAAGAAAACGTACCGCAGGCACTCCTCGAATAAAAATCCAATTACGAAAAAAAAGTCCTGAGAGAGAAGAATAGTTTGTCATTCATGCGCTTCAGTTTTAGATGGTTTCCGCCATATAGACTTTAGGTTATTAAAGAGCTCAATTTTGACTCCTTGACGCTTCATCATGACACTTTGTTGAATCATTGATAATATATTATTCCAAGCCCAGTAAATAACAAGACCAACAGGGAAGGAAGAAAGCATAAAGGTAAAAACAACGGGCATCCACGTAAACAGTGCAGCTTGTGTTTGATCTTGGGGAGCTGGGTTCATACGCATTTGTAAAAACATTGTTATCCCCATAATTAAAGGCCATGCTCCGATTGAAAGAAAGGCTGGGGTTGTGTACGGTAAAAGACCAAATAAATTAAAAAATGAGGTTGGGTCGGGTGCTGCTAAATCCTTAATCCAACCAAAGAAAGGTGCATGCCGCATTTCTATAGTGATATACAATACTTTATAGAGTGCAAAAAATATTGGGAACTGAACTAACATCGGCCAACATCCTGCAAGAGGATTGATGTTTTTCGTTTTATACAATTCTACAATTTCTTGCTGTTGTTTTGTTTTATCATCTGGATATTTTTCTTTAATTTCCAGTAACATTGGCTGCAACAGTTTCATACGTGCCATAGATTTGTAAGATTTATTTGCAAGTGGGAATAAAAGTACTTTCAAAAAAACTGTGACAAGAAGGATAGCAACACCAAAATTGCCCGTTTGCTTATACAAAAAGTCGATAAGAGAAAACATTGGTTTGGTTATAAAGTCAAACCAACCCCAATCGATTAAAAGAGCAAATTTTTTAATATTCAGCTCATTTTGGTAGTGATTAATGATCTCTACTTGTTTTGCACCAGCAAAAAGGCGGTTAGTGATGGTTTTTGTTTCGTGAGGAGAAACAGTTAAAGGTCCACCAAGCAGGTCAGATTGATAATGGGTATTTAAGTGATCAAAATAAATAAAGCGACTTGTATATTCTTTATCTTGTAGAGGGATAACCGCTACAGCCCAATATTTATCGGTAATACCAATCCAACCTCCTGTAACTTTAGAAAAAACTACACTTTTTTGGCCATTATTAGGGTTTGGGTTCAGTTTTTCTAAGTCTGTATATTTTTCAGTTTTGAGGGAATCACCAGCAATTCCTATCATGCCCTCATGAAGCAAATAGGTTGCATTTGTGTCTTCTGGAGGGGCTGCTCGTGCAACTCTGGCATAAGAGGAGAGATATATTGGTTTACTGCTTTCATTATGGATAGAATCTTGAATAGTAAACATATAGTGATTATCGACTGAAATAGTGCGACGAAAAATTTGTCCTTGTCCATTGTTGTAGATTAAAGTGATAGGTGTTGAAGGAGTGAGTGCTGTATTATCTCCCTCTATTTCCCATTGGGTATCAGATTGTGGCAACGCTTCTGCTGGTAAAGAGGAACTCGTAAAACCAAATTCAGCAAGATAAGTTGTTATAAACCCTTTAGGGTTTAGCAGGGCAATTTCAGGTGATTGTTTATCTACCGTTAAACGATATTTTTTGAGTGAAAGATCATCAAATTGTGCACCAACAAGGTTGATGGAGCCTTCAAGTTCACTGGTTCTTATTGCAATACGATTTGTTTTAGCTAATGCAATGTTTCTAGCTTCAGGAGTCATTGAGGGATCGATTTTAGGAACGGACCCATGTGTGGGTGCAATATCAGAGGGATCTGATTTAGAAGGAGAAAATGTAGATTGTTGTGCAATCGTTCTCTGTTGTTGTAGTTCGGCTTGTTTGGGAGCGACATAAAAAAATTGCCATAAGGTGAGTACTACAAAAGACAATCCAATGGCGATAAAGAAATTGCGGTTATATTCCATTCGTACTATCCTGTTGCCGTTTTTGGTATTTCATTTTTGGCTTTATCCGTATTCGTCGGCTTAACTCATTAATCAAAGATGTAAATGGTGCGTTGAGTGCCTCTCGGTGTGCTACAATGACATAGTCTGTTCCTGCCTCCATATCATTTGCCAAACCAATTCTTACCGCTTCACGTAGGCGCCTTTTGATACGATTACGTTTAACAGCATTGCCGTTTTTACGTGTAACGGTGAAGCCTACACGCGCAACGAGAGGATTCTTCATTTCTGCTGTTTGCTCACGGGATTTTACTTCAAGCAAAAATAAAGGGCCACGCCGTTTTTCTCCTGTGCGTACAGCCAAAAAATCCGCTCTCTTGCGAATGCGGCAGGGATGTTTTGTCTTCATAAAGAACATTTCGCAATTTTACTAAACTCCTGCAAAAGCAGGCGCCGCAGGTTCACAATAAAATTCTACAACGGAAACAAATAAATATTAACCTGTTGTAAGAAATCAAAATAGTTATGCAGATAACCGCTTACGCCCACGAGCACGTCGAGCTGCGATAACTTTACGCCCACCAGCTGTTGCCATGCGTGCACGAAACCCATGGCGGCGTTTACGAACGAGTTTAGAGGGGTTATAAGTACGTTTCATTTAATTTAAATACCGCGGTGTGCGGCCCTTCTTAGTTCCACGGACAATTATGCGCTCGATGAACAGTTTTAATTTCATCACAAGATTGCTAACCCATAAGGAAAAATATAAAAAAAGTCAATCTCAGATTGTTTTTTGCCTCTTTGCAAAAATGCAAATTAGTTTATGACCTAAATTTTATTTATGATATTGAAGTTTTTTAAAAAACCAGTGGTTATAATGTTTAACCTATAGTGTATTATGTATAAATGGTTAAAGTCAGGAGTTAAGGGAAACTGGGTGGCTTATTTCTGTGTGCTCTTAAAAATGTCATTGTGGATATACATTAACATGAGATGTGCACTAAATTAAAAGTGTTTAAGACTTTTATATCAATATCCATCAAATAGAATGGTAGAGTGGAGTGTGCTTTATAGGGGGAACAAACAAACTTTATTTTTTTAGATTTTTTATTTGAGGTTAGCTTAGTATTTTGCAAGAGATGAGGTATAAGATACTTGTACTTCATAACTCTTATGAAGTGGAACATTTTAAAAAGTATTTTTTATCCTTGATGCTTTGTTCTTTGGCATTTGTATAGAGAGGAAAGAATGTGAGTTCTGTTACAAGTGAGGCTATTCGCAAAGAACTGCGAAAAATCAAGGGATTGGATTTTGAAAGCGATATTGTGTCGCTAGGGCTTCTTTCAGAAATACTAATTGCCAATGGTAAAGTTTTCTTTTCCATTACAGTTCCTGATGGGCGTGTGCCAGAATGGGAGCCATTGCGTCGTGCTGCTGAAGAAGTGGTGGGCGCTATGGAAGGGGTTGAGTCTGTTCTTGTTGCGCTTACAGCGGAAAAAAAATTAGAAAAGTCTTTTCAAGCTCGTAAATTTGTCCAAAAACGTCATCAGTTACCGGTTAAAATGCCAATAGAGGGTGTAAGGCATGTGATTGTGGTTGCTTCTGGAAAGGGAGGCGTTGGCAAATCTACAATGGCAATAAATATTGCCTTAGCTTTACAAGATGCTGGTTTTAAAACAGGTTTGATGGACGCAGATATTTATGGTCCATCTTTGCCACGTTTGACAGGGCTTGTTCATCAAAAACCACAACAGGTAATTGGCAAAAAAAAGCTTCAACCGCTTGAGCGATTTGGTCTTAAATTGATGTCTATGGGGTTCTTAATTGAAGAAGAAAAGCCGGTCGTATGGCGTGGTCCCATGGTGATGGCGGCTGTAACCCAATTACTACGAGATGTTCTATGGCAGCCTCTTGATGTGTTGGTGGTTGATATGCCTCCAGGGACAGGGGATGCTCAATTGACGCTTGCTCAACAAGTTCAGTTAACAGGAGCATTAATTGTTTCCACTCCACAGGATCTTGCTTTAGTGGATGCTCGTAAAGCGATAGAAATGTTTATGAAAGTTGATGTTCCAATTTTAGGGCTCATTGAAAATATGAGTTATTTTGTTGCTCCTGATACACGAAAACGGTACGATATTTTTGGTCATGGTGGCGCGCGCGCAGAAGCAAAACGTCGAAGCGTTCCTTTTTTGGCAGAGGTGCCTCTTGATGCAGCTTTGAGATATTCATCAGATGATGGTACGCCGATTTTTGTTGCTAACCCTAATGGGGAATATGCTGATCTTTATCGTACGATTGTTGATCAGGTAAAAAATAGATTGCTTTAGGTTTGTATTTTTTCAATGAGATTTTAAAAGGTGGAACATTAAAAAATATGAAAGGTTGTCTTGATGATAACGGCAGTACGTGAGCGCCTCATTGTTGGGCTAGATATTCCAGATGTAAAACAAGCGGAAAAATTAATTACGCAATTGGGTGATCATATCTGTTTTTATAAGATAGGTTATCAATTGTTTTTTGCTGGTGGAATGGAATTAATTAAAGATCTTATTGTGGCCAGAAAAAAAGTGTTTCTTGATATGAAATTGTTGGATATCGATCATACTGTTGTAAAGGCTGTAGAGAATATTGTAAAATTGGGCGTTTCAATGTTAACGATTCACGCATATCCTAAAACGATGCAGGCGGCTGTTTCGGCTGCAAAAGGAAGTGGCTTATGCTTGCTTGGAGTGACGGTTTTAACGTCTATGGATGAAGATGATTTAAAAAATGCGGGTTATAAAGATAATACGAGAAATTTAGTTTTAAAAAGAGCTGAACAAGCTAGAAATATAGGGATGGGTGGAATTGTTGCTTCAGCACTTGAAGCGCAGGATTTGAGAAGAGTTATTGGGGATAATATGGCATTGGTCACACCAGCAATTCGTCCTGCTGGCAGTGATAATGATGATCAAAAACGAGTTATGACGCCGAAACAAGCGTTAAAGGCTGGAGCAAGCCATCTTGTTGTGTCGAGACCGATTATTCGAGCGGCTGATCCTTTAATAGCTGCAAAAAAAATTTTGCAAGAAATGGTTGATGTTGATAAATGAAGACATTGCTGAGAAAAGGGTTTATGATGAAAGAAGGGTATGAGTGAAAAAGCATATTTTATAGGCGCTCATACTTATTTTGCACCTGTTATAGAACCCGCGCTTTATTTAGTCGCAACGCCTATTGGAAATCTTGCAGATATAACGATTCGTGCGTTACAGGTTCTTGCAGGAGTTGATATTTTAGCGTGTGAAGATACACGGGTGACGCGTATTTTGTTAGAGCATTATGGTATTAAGAAAAAAACATTTCTTTATCATGAACATAACGCGCAAAAAGCGGGACCGAGGTTATTAGAAGCTTTGGCAGACAATAAAACTGTGGCGCTTGTCTCAGATGCTGGAACACCACTTATATCTGATCCTGGTTTTAGGTTAGTAGAAGAGGCGCGTGAAGCTAATCACAAAATTATTCCTATTCCGGGAGCATCAGCTCTTTTAGCAGCTCTTATAACGACAGGTTTTCCTACCGATAGCTTTTTCTTTGCAGGTTTTTTGAGTGGGAGGAAGGTACAGCGTCAGAAGCGGTTGGTCCAATTGAGTGCTATTCCTGCAACTTTGATTTTTTATGAATCGCCCCATCGTCTTGTTGAGACTTTGCAGGATATGGTTTCTATTTTTTCTGTAGATCGACCCGCAGCGATATGTCGTGAATTAACAAAAAAGTTTGAAACAGTGGATGTTTCTAATTTAGGAAGTTTATTAGAAAACTATGGAAAACAACAGCATATTCGTGGAGAAATTGTTGTTCTAGTTGGTGAAGCTCCTCCGTCGTTAAAGGTAATGGATGATCAAGAAATTGACGAACTTCTTCTAGAGTTGGCGAAGACGCATTCTGCGGCTAAGGCAGCTGCTTTGGCTACAAAAAAAACTGGTATTAGAAAGCGCGAGCTTTTTCAGAGGTTGACTTTTTTAAAAGATGCGAAAGATGATTAAGCAAAGGAAATGCAGACAAAAAGCTTTCTATCGAGGTGTTCGTGCAGAAAAATGGGCAGCATGGTGGTTACGTTTCAAAGGATTTCGCATTCTTGAAGTTCGTTTTAGAACAAAATGTGGTGAAGTTGATTTAATTGCACGGCGTGGAAATCTTGTTTTAATCGTTGAAGTAAAGGCACGTTCAACATTGGCAGAGGCAATAGCTGCGGTTTCTTTGGTGAATGAGAGGCGTATTGAAGCGGCCACTGATATTTGGTTAGCGCGTCAAAAAGACTATTCTCTTTTATCTATACGCTTTGATTTGATTGCGATTTTACCATGGCGTTTTCCATATCATATTCCGGCGTTTTTTACATCTGATAAATGAGAACTTTAATAACATTGCGTCAAAGTAAGTAAAAAATCGTTTTTATATGCATATGCATTGAGAAAAAGTGAGAGCATTTTGGTGTTGTGAGGAGCTGAAGATGGATGATTATGAAAAATTTGCAACTGGATTGTTGATTGTTTTTGGAGCGTTGATTATTGGAAGCCTTATGGCTATGCATATTGCTCTTATGAATAAGACAGGCTTTTTGTTCGCTTTAGCAGCGGCTATTATTGGTTGGTTTTCTGCTTTTGCAATTCTTTTTGATAAGCCAAAATCTTATTTGGTATTGATTATGCTTACTATATTATGTGTTTCTTCTTCAATTGGTGTTTATGTTAGTTAAAGTAAGTGGGTACGGGAGGGATTTAGATTGACTATTAATGATGAAAGTAAGGAATAAAAATGAAAGTGGGTTTTTTGGGGACAGGTAAAATTAGTGCTTCAATGGTAGAAGGGTTAATGAAGAGCAACTTTGATGTGGTTTCAGTTATTGTTTCTCCGCGCAATGCGCAAATAGCTGAGTGTCTTTCATGCAATTATGATAAGGTTATTATTGCTGAAAATAATCAAGCGTTATTAGATGAAAGCGATTGTGTCTTCCTTTGTCTTCCCAATCAAGTTGCAGAAGAAGTTTTGCGTTCTCTTCGATTTCGTTCAGAACAACTTGTCATTTCTCTCCTTGCTATGGCAAAAGCGGCGGAAGTTGAAGAGTGGATCAATCATAAGGTTTATCGCGCTGTTCCACTTCCTTTTGTGGCGGAATGCAAGCACTTAACACCAATTTATCCAGATCATCCATTTTTACGTGCTTTATTTGATACTTTAGGTGGCACAGTGGTATTAAAAGAAGAAGATCAATTTAATCTTTTTATGACGGCTGGTTCATTAATGGGGGTCTATTTTAATTTTATAGAAACAGCGCATCAGTGGTTTACGATGCAAGGGTTAGAGAAGCAGCAGTCAGCAAATTTCTTAGCTATTATGTTTGGCAATCTTACTGATGAAATGCGTAAAATTATAGCGACTGATGGTCCGGCATCTTTAAATTTTTCGTTACTTGAAAAAGAATTTTCAACAAAAGGAGGGACAAATGAGCTTTTATCAAATTGTTTTTCTGATCAGGGTGGTAAAGATGCTTTAGTAACGGCTCTTGAGACAACTTTGCAAAAAATGAATGCTTCTTCGCTTAAAAGCTGAAGTTCTTGGTTAATATTTTTCTCTAATTTACATAAATGGAGGAAGAGTTATCGTTCATTTATATTTGCATTAAATACAAAATTTGAAAAACATCTGTTGGGTATTACACCCAACAGGGGAAAAGTTTCTATTTATCGGTTTTTTTATAACTATAATAGATTGTCATTATTTTTCATTAAAAGTTTATGTATGGCCTTTCCCTAGTAAAATTTTAATGCAATGTTGAGAATGTTTTTTGTAGGTGCGGTGCAAAGTGCATGACATGCTGTGAAGTTATAGACATTCATGGTATAGGTGATGGTCTTTAAACCTTAGCATACAGTATCATGAATTGGGCTTGTAGGATTCTATAGCTTCTACATATTGGGATAAATAGGCCCTTCACCACCTTGAGGGCAGGTCCAATTGATATTTTGGTTTGGATCTTTAATATCACACGTTTTACAATGTATACAGTTTGAAGCATTAATAACATAGACTTTATTATCGTCATTATGTTCTAGCCATTCATAAACAGCTGCGGGACAGTAGCGTGTAGAAGGTCCCCCATAGATTTCATATTCAGAATCTTTTTGTTTTTCTAGAGAAATTACTTTTAAATGACAAGGTTGGTTTTCTTCGTGGTGCGTATTAGAAAGTGCAACACTAGAAAGGGGGTCAAAGGTCACCACACCATCTGGTTTCGGATAAGTAATGGGCTGAAATTTTTTTGCTGGTTCAAGACATGCGTAATCTGCTTTTTTGTGGGAAAGTGTTCTAAATAAGGAAAATCCGAATAGCTGTTGCCACCAGATATCAAAGCCAGCAAGTTTAATTCCATATTTTGTTCCGTATCTTTTCCAAAGCGGTTTCGCATTACGTACTTTGTAAAGATCTTTTCCAATAGGACCTTTTCTCCAATGCTCTTCGATTTCTTTTACTTCATCGTGAGCGCGTCCTTGATCAAGAGCTATGGCAATTTTATCGGCTGCTAATATGCCAGATAAGATTGCATTATGTGATCCTTTAATACGAGGAACATTGACAAAGCCTGCTGCACAACCAATAAGTGCTCCACCAGGGAAGGTAAGTTTTGGTACAGACTGCCAACCTCCTTCGCTTATGGCACGTGCACCGTAAGAAAGGCGTTTTGCACCTTTGAAAATTTCATATATTTGAGGATGTGTTTTAAAACGCTGAAATTCTTCAAAAGGTGAGAGGTAAGGATTTTTATAATCTAAGTGTACGACAAAGCCGACGGAAATTAAATTGTTTTCCTGATAATAAAGAAAACCTCCTCCGCCAGTATCATTGTCTAGTGGCCACCCAGTAAAATGTTGAACCAAACCACGCTTATGTTTTTGGGGATCAATTTCCCAGAGTTCTTTAAGACCAAGACCGAACTTTTGTGGTTCGCGATTTTTACTTAGATCGAATTTTTTTATCAGTTGTTTTGTAATTGAACCGCCTGCTCCTTCGGCGATTAATGTATATTTAGCCAATAAAGCTATACCAGGCATATAATTTTTTCCAGGTGTTCCATCTTTATTAAGACCCATATCACCTGTAAGAACACCGATGATAGCTCCATCATCGTTTTGAATGGTATCTGAGATGGCAAAACCAGGATAAATTTCAATGCCGAGTGCTTCAGCTTTTTTGCTGAGCCAGCGGCAGACGTCACCAAGTGAAACGATATATGAGCCATCATTTGATAACATTTTTGGAAGAAAAATGTTGGGAAGTAATGAGGCGTATTTCGGATTGAGAAAAAAAAACTGATCACTGGTAACTGGTGTTTGAAATGGGTGGTTATGTTCATTTTTCCATTCTGGCAAAAGCGCATCAATGCCAATGGGATCAACAATGGCACCAGATAAAATATGTGCACCAACTTCAGTACCTTTTTCAACAACTGTAACGGATAATTCAGGATTGATCTGTTTTAGGCGAATTGCAGCAGAAAGCCCTGCGGGTCCAGCTCCCACAATGACTATATCAAATTCCATGCTTTCTCGTTGGTGATGTTGAGATATATTCATTGGATTATAAAGCTTTCTCCAATTCAGGAATAACTTGGTGGAGATCGCCTACAAGAGCGTAGTCAGCGATTTGCATAATGGGAGCTTCTTCATCTTTGTTAATGGCAACAATAACTTGTGCGTCCATTATACCAGCTATATGCTGGATTGCACCAGAGATACCAACGGCGATATAAAGTTCAGGAGCAACTATTTTCCCTGTTTGTCCAATTTGCCAATCGTTGGGGGCATAACCTGCATCAACTGCTGCTCTACTGGCACCCAATGCGGCTTTTAGTTTATTTGCAAGAGGGAGAAGGAGTGCCATAAATTTTTCTTGTGAGCCAAGACCACGCCCGCCTGATACAATAACACGTGCTGAAGTAATGTTAGGGCGATCACTTTTGTTGTTTTCTTCTTTAACAAAAGAAGAAAGATTTTGATTAGGGGCCGGCATTATTCTTTTTATAGAAGCAGTATCATTTTTAAAAGGGGCTGGTGTGAAGCGGGCAGTGCGGACTGTTATAACTTTTTGACGATCGGTAGCACGTAAAGTTTCAATAGCATTTCCTGCATAAATTGATCGTTTGAAAGTATCAGCTGCAACAACGGCAATAATATCTGAAATTTGCATAACATCAAGAAGAGCAGCCACACGCGGCATCACATTTTTCCCAGTGCTGGTAGAGGCAGCCATGATTACATCATAATCATTCGCTAATTTGATAATTGTGTCTGCCACAGGCTCAGCTGGTTGGTGCGTTAAATAATCTGCTTCAGCAATAAGCACTTGTCGCACACCGGCGAGCGTGGCACTTTTTTCGGCAAGTTTTTGAATGTTTGTTCCACAAACTAGAATGTCAACAGTATTGCTGATGGCTTGAGCGGCGGTAAGCGTTTTTGCTGTTTCTTCTGTATTGTGCTCGGCCAATAAAAGAACTGCCATGATTTTATCCTTTTATACAATATTGCTTTTGGTTTATTTATTAAAGAGCGTTACATGCAACTTTTTTGTTTTAGCACATTAATAAGCTCCGCCACATTAGCTACTTTCATCCCAGATTGACGGGGCTCTGGTTCTTCAACACTAAGAACTTTTAAGCGTGCTCGTGTATCTATGCACAGATGCGCAAGTTCCTTTTGTTCAATAAGTTTCTTTTTTGCTCCCATAATATTGGGAAGAGAAGTGTATCGCGGCTCGTTTAGTCTTAGATCAGCAGTCATAATTATGGGGAGGGGAAGACAAATGGTTTGTGTACCGTTATCTACTTCACGGATAACTGTAGCGTGCCTGTCTTTGATATCCAGATGTGAGGCAAAGGTTGCTTGTCCCCATCCAAGAAGAGCGGCCAACATTTGTCCTGTTTGATTGCTATCGTCATCAATGGCTTGCTTACCCAAAAAAACCATATCAGGTTTTTCTTCATCAACAACGGTTTTTAGAACTTTAGCAACTGCTAAGGGTTCGAGTGTCTCTTCAGTTTTGATAAGGATAGCTCGATCAGCACCCATTGCAAGACCTGTTCGTAAAGTTTCTTGTGCTTGTTCTGTGCCGATTGAAACAAGGACAACCTCTGAAATTATTCCGGATTCTTTTTGTCTAACTGCTTCTTCTACTGCAATTTCGTCAAAGGGATTCATAGACATTTTTACATGGGACAGATCAACGCCTGTGCTATCGGGTTTTACGCGTACCTTGATATTATAATCAACAACACGTTTGACAGCGACAATTACCTTCATAATGCTCCTCTTTTTTTACATGATTATAAGCTTATAACAATAATTATAAGAAACCAAATCGTTTAGCACTGAATCTTTAATATAAGTATTATAGTTGGTTTTTAAATTATATATGCTTTCTTGCATTTGCTTGTACTTTGTTCTCGTTTTTGTCAGTCTATAGTTTTTTCGTTTCAGGAATTACCTTGTTTATTTGGGTAATGAAAAGAGCAATGAATATTTATCTAAAGTAGAATGCGTTTACTATCGTCATAATAAGTATGTGAAATAGTTTTATAAAAAACGTGAAATTAAAAAGGGTTTAAAAGCGGTTAGGGATGATAGAAATGGTTTTCTATTGTTAGTTTCATATATTCATTTTATCATGGACAGGTGATGATACATAGTCATAATAATGATGAAATAATAAAAAGCGAAGTAAGAAGATAATTTTTCAATTTACATATTGAAAGCAAACAAAATATTTTATCTTTAGATTTTTTATAATTTTAAAGCTCTATTTACCAAAATGGAGCACATTCCTGTTCAGTTACGCGATTCTTTGAAATAAGGTAAATGAGGGGTGACGTTTGTGAATACAAAGAGTCATACTACAAAGACAATTATACATGAAAAATCTTCTCCTTTTTCTGCTGAAAAAAAGGAGACAGGAGTAGCAGATACACCTCTTGAAACGATGATGTCAGACCTTTCTAAAAAATTGCGCTATGTTTCTGCACAAATGCAGAATAAATATCCGTTTCGCGATTCGAAATTACAACATTTAGTAAAGAAAGATGATTTAAAATCTTACTTAGATGATATCAGCAGAGCAATTTTGGCTGATCATTATGCTCGTCATCAAAGAGAGAAGAAAGTTTTTGAGCATTTAGAGCAGATTAAAGTTCTGATTCAAAATTTGCAGAATGAGAAGAAAGTTGTACAGGATGTTCCGACACCACGTCCACGTCCTGTGCTTCGTTCCCAAGCGGTTGATTCTGTTGTGCATCACCTTGCTCGTATGTCGTGCGAGGAAGGGAAAGTGAATTGCTCTCCCCAAGAGGTGCCGAATGTTTTACAAAAAAATATAGCTTCAACCGTCAAAGATGTTCTCGATGTATCGCAACGAGGTGATAGAAGCTTTTTGCACCAAAATACTAAAGTAGAGTTTATCAAAAAAGGCGATAAAGGGGGTATAGGGCAAGAAAAATATTCTGGCACACAATCATCTGGTGGCGGCCACATTAAAAATGATACATACGCTTTTGTCTTTAAAAACAAATTCCTGAAGATTTTGTTTTTTTTATCTCATTCTGTTAAAAAGTGGCTTCTTTATTTTTTAATTGTTGCATTTATGGCAGCGATAACGTTATGTTCTTATAGTTTTTTAGAAGAGCTCATTTTTTTTTAATTTTATAATGTTGTGGTTGGGTGAGTAAACGTGAGAATTGTGTCTTCGCGTGATTTTGCGATGGTGTATAATCTTTGCATCCAAAGCTGCTTTCTTAACGCAATGAAGATTATCAAAGAAGGGTTTTAAATTATCCAAACAAGCCTCATATTGTATTGAAGGTTCTGTAAGTGACTATTTATTTACCGATTGCTGAAGTATCGCTCAACATGCTGATCTTAATTGGCATGGGGGTTGTTGCTGGTTTTTTCTCTGGTCTTTTAGGGATTGGTGGCGGATTTTTGATCACGCCTCTATTGATTTTTTATAATATTCCTCCTGCTATTGCTGTTGGGACATCGGCTAACCAAATGATTGCATCATCTGTGACAGGTGCGATTACACATTTTAAAAGGCGTACTCTCGATATTAAGCTTGGCATTTTTTTAACGATTGGAGGGGGGGTTGGTGCTCTTATCGGGACTCAGATATTTTCTGTCTTAAAAGGATTGGGGCAATTGGATCTAATCATTTCACTTCTTTATGTGATTCTTTTGGGAAGTATTGGAAGTTTAATGATTATTGAAAGTTGGTACGATATGATACGACGGCGTAAGGAAAAAAAAGTTGCTATTCGCCTTGCTGGTCGGCATAATTGGATCCATAAATTGCCGTTTAAAATGCGTTTTCGGACATCAATGATATATGTCAGCATTATTCCAGTCTTAGGGATTGGTTTAGTCGTTGGATTACTATCGTCTATTATGGGAATTGGTGGTGGTTTTTTCACGGTACCAGCGCTGGTTTATCTTTTGCGTGTTCCAACCAATGTAGTGATTGGAACTTCTCTTTTGCAAATTACATTTGTATCCTCCTTTACTACAGTTATGCAAAGTGTGAGTAATCAGTCTGTTGATATTGTTTTAGCTTTCTTGTTAATGCTTGGGGGAAGTATTGGGGTGCAATATGGGATACGAGCTGGACGAAAATTGAAGGCTGAACAATTGCGTATGGCGCTTGCATTTTTAGTATTAACTGTTTGTATGCATTTGGCTTTTCAATTATTTATACGCCCTGATAATCTTTTCTCTTTTACCATTCTTATGGAATAAAAATGGGTAAATTATTTTCTATATGCATAATTGCAAATTTGTTTTCTATAGTTTCTTTTTCTGCGTGTGCGTATGTTGGTCAGGCTGGTGCATCAGTTGATTCTGAGACTCTTCAGATTATTGTAACAACGAGTACAATTACGGTTGATGCACATTTCGATGGTCGTGATCTTTATATTGCGGGTGTTTTAGAAAATACTGATCCCTTATATTCACAACAAAAACGCTATGATGTTATTGTTAGTTTAGAGAGAAAAACTCAACCTGTCATTATGCGGGAAAAGAAGCGCAGTGCTGGTGTTTGGGTTAATGCAGATTCTCTCATTTTCAAAAATGTTCCTCTCTTTTATTCAATGGTAACAACACGTGAGATTGATGATATTACGAGTGCTGAAAATTATAGACGTTTAGGGTTAGGGTTATCTAATTTTCTATTACAGACCGATGAACAGGATCAAGAAAAAGTACAAGTTTTTCGTGATGAGCTTATAAAATTGCAAAAAGCTAAGAAACTATATAGTGAAGAAGTAGGTGGTGTTCGTTTTGGTTCTGGTTCACTTTTTACAGCGCATTTTCGATTGCCGGCCAATATCCCTGTTGGGGATTATAAGGTTCGTGCTTATCTTTTTCGCGATGGGAGATTTATTGATAGTGTGACCACAACTCTTGAAATAGTTAAAGCACATATTGCATATTCAATTTTTTATGGAGCTCATAAATATAGTTTATTATATGGTATTATCGCAGTGCTTGTCGCTGTAAGCACAGGCTTTTTATGTCGTTTTATTTTTCGAAAAGACTAGTAAATTGAAAAGTTTCATTATATTTACTTCTTGCGGAAAATGTATGAAAGAAAAATGGGCACAATAGTCATTGTTCCCACCATTATCATACAAAATAAATTTGCAAAAATTGCAAATATTGTTTCTCATACAGTTAAAAACATTTCATTACTACGCGTGCAAGAGTGCAAGATGTCCATTGACGAAGATTTATCAGGATGTCAACTAAGAGTGAAAAGAGAAGTACTTTGATAGCAACGTGTCTTAATGTTTTTCCGAGAAATGCATGATAAGAGCTATATACATTTTTACTTTTTGCATAGTTTTCAACATATTATGTTCTATTTCATAATTGATGGTATCATTTTTTATAATGAGGAAATAGTATTTTTTTCTTTCCTTTTTTGAATCAATTACTTTGTGGTGTCAATAAGAAGATATTTGTATTGTTTTTGGAATATGCTCATGTTTTTCTGACCTATTTAGGTGATGTTTTATAGTTTTTTACGAGCGTTTTAGTGATTCTTATCTTTACAAAGAGTATTTATAATATTTTGAAATTTTTGTTAAGAATTTTGGATATGCTGTTTCTCTTTCTAATAGAATATGAATATATTAATTATGTGTAGAGTGTAGTTTAAAATTGTTCTATTTTATAAAAATGTTATCTGTTTTGATAAATGTGGGTTTGTGGGTGTTAGGATTCAATATTTAAACATTCGTGAATTAAAAAAATGATAAATTCGTTTATTGATAAAGAAGTGGCCACAAATGTGGCGGAATTTAGTGTTTCTGAAATAGCAGGGGTTTTAAAGCGTGTTGTTGAAGAAAATTTTGGTTATGTGCGAGTGCGTGGAGAAATATCAGGTTATCGCGGTGCTCATTCTTCAGGTCATGCTTACTTTGCCTTAAAAGATGATCAAGCTCGGTTGGAAGCTGTTATTTGGCGCGGAGATATGGGAAAGCTTACATTTCCTCCAGAAGAAGGGATGGAAGTAATTGCGATTGGTAAGTTAACAACTTTTTCCAGGTTTTCCAAATATCAAATTGTTATTGAGGATATTGAGCCGACAGGTGTTGGCGCTTTGATGACACTGTTAGAAAATCGCAAAAAGAAGTTTGCGGATGAAGGTTTATTTGATGATTCCCATAAAAAACCTTTGCCTTATATGCCGAGGATTATAGGTGTTGTGACATCACCTACAGGTGCAGTCATTCGTGATATTATTCATCGTATATCGGACCGTTTCCCATTGCACATTTTGATTTGGCCTGTGCGAGTGCAAGGTGAAACAAGTGGCCGAGAAGTTGCTACCGCGATTGAAGGTTTTAATACTTTACCTTTAGAAGGTATTATTCCTAAACCAGATCTTATTATTGTTGCCCGAGGAGGGGGGAGTTTAGAAGATCTATGGGGATTTAATGATGAAATTGTAGTTCGTGCTGTTTATAAATCGTCTCTTCCTGTTATTTCTGCTGTTGGGCATGAGACGGATTGGACTTTGATTGATTATGTTGCTGATTGGCGTTCTCCTACTCCTACAGGAGCTGCGGAAAGGGCTGTTCCCGTTAAGCTTGATCTCGAAGTACAGGTGGCGTCACTTAATGCGCGTTTGCATAAAGGGTTAAGTCGTTATTTTGACTTTTGTCAACAAAAGTTGCTTGCACTTTCGCGAGGTCTTCCGACGCCTGATCAGCTTTTTGCTTTACCTCGCCGTAGCTTTGATGAAGTCTCCAGTCGATTATACCGTGCTTTTTCTGTGAGCTATGATAAAAAACATTTTCATTTCCATACACTTTCTAAACGTTTTTCGCCGCGTTTACTGGGGACTGAAAAAGCACATCACGATATGCAAGCATATACTCGGCGTTTTTATCATGCTTTTTTGCGGAATGTTGAAAAAAAATACTCTCAGGTGGAAATAATACTTCGACTGCAACGTGCTCTTTGTGTGTGCTATAATAGAAAGCATTTTTATTTTAATACACTTTCTAAACGTTTTTCACCGCGTTTACTGGATACTGAAAAAGCACATCACAATATGCAAGCATATACTCAGCGTTTTTACCATGCTTTTTCGCGTAATGTTGAAAAAAAACGCTCTCAAGCTGAAATAACATTCAGGCTTTTAAAAAGCACTTCATATCAAAATATTCTAGCGCGTGGTTTTGTTTTAGCTTTAGGAAAAGATAATCAGCCTATTAAGAGATTGGCGCAATTTCCTAAAGCTGATACAATCAGTTTACGCTTTTTTGATGGTGAAATTAGTGTTTCAAGACGTGATCATGTTGTTAATAAATCTTCGAAGTCTAAACAGATAAAGTCAAAGCAAGATAATCAAGGAACTCTTTTTTGATATGGTAAGTTCAGTACTTGATGAAGGGCTTTTAATGGGGATGGATGGAAAGGTTCGTTGTGCGTGGGCAGGGGCTGATCCGCTTTATTGTTCTTATCATGATAATGAATGGGGAAAGCCTGTTTTTGATGATTGTCGTTTGTTTGAAAAGATTTGTCTTGAGATATTTCAATCAGGGCTTTCTTGGTTTATCGTTTTGAAAAAAATATCTAATTTTCGCCAAGCTTTTGATTTTTTTGATTTTAAAAAGATCGCTCTTTATGATGAGGAAAAGATTAAAACACTGATGCTTGATGAAGGTATTGTTCGTCACAGTGGAAAGATACGTTCTGTCATTAACAATGCGATAAAAGCGCAGGAAATTGTTGATCAATGTGGGAGTTTATCTTGCTATTTTTGGTCTTTTCAGCCTTTGCCGTTTGAGCGTTATGAACAGGTTAATTTTCAAATATTGCAAGATAATCCTATTATACCAGCTGCCGTTCGTTTGGAAAAAGATTTAAAAAAGCGGGGTTGGACATTTGTTGGTCCTGTAATTTGTTATGCTTTTATGCAGGCGGTGGGGATTGTCAATGACCATCTTGAGGGATGTGTTTTTCGTTAAATTCATAGAGGTTCCTTTGTTTATGAATAGGTCTGTCGTGTTAAGTGAGATGGGCGAAAAAGAATATACAGTAGCTTACAGGAGTTTAATTTTTTTGAAGCTTAATAAAATATGTTGGTAAGCTTTTTGAATGCATAAATATTGGTCATATTGGCTTAGTTTTGAATCATTAAGCGTGGTGTCAATGAAGTGTAAAAAAATGATAATATGCAAAAACTGATACTAAATTCTTTAGAATGCTTGTGTGAAGCGTTATTATCTGATAGCTTCTTTTATGCGGGTGCTATTATGTGTTTCGCTTTTTAGAAAATGCAGTGTAGGCCATTTGTCTATTAGCCATGTTGCTTAATTGAAGCTCTAACATATGTCATGGGAGGAAATGTTGTGAATTTACTTTTATCAATAGTAGTACACTCTTTTATTGAATGCAGCGCTCTTTTCTAATGAGAGGGCCTTCTTCTATATTGAGCTTTTTAAAAATTAAGCAGTTCTTATTGAGATCGGTTTTTTGGCGGGGTTTTTTGTATACCGATTTTTCGATTCAATCCCGATAATGTAAGAATGGCAAGATATCCATCTTCAATGGGATGTTTAGAGGGGAGTGTTTTTATTTTAATATATTTAAGAGAAATGGGATGGTGAATTCGTGAGCCTTCTCACAATATTTTGTTCGTGGTTATGATTTGGGTAATCGGTCTAATAGCAAGACTACGGCTTATTGTAATTGGTAGATAAGTAGTGCGAAAGTACAAACTCAATGGAAGGTATGAGATATATTTATAGCCTAAAAGTAAGATGTTGCGTGCAGGTATAAAATTTTACTTGTTTTAGTCTTTATCATAAAGTCGCTGTATCATTTTCAGATAGCTAATTGATACGAGAGCGTTTTGATTTTAATTCAAGCTTTACAAAAGGAAAAGTCTATGAACTTGAAAAGAAGGATATTAAAAGGGAGCAGTTCCCTTGTTTCTGCTCTCATTATTATGGGTATGTCTTTACAACAGGTATCAGCGAAGACACCTGCTAATACACTTGTAATGGCTTGGAATATTGATTCAATTGTTACATTTGATCCTGCGCAAGTCAACGAAGTTTCTGGAAATGAAATTCTTCGTAATACCTGTGATAGTTTGGTCAGCTCTGCTCCCAATGACGCAACTAAATTGATTCCATCTTTGGCCAAAAGTTGGGACTTTTCAAGCGATGAGCATAGTGCAACTATTACCTTTCATTTACGGGATGATTTGAAGTTTAATGATGGACGTGTTGCTAATGCTGACGATCTTGTTTGGAGTTTAAAGCGGGTTGTTAATTTAAAGATGACGAACGCAGCAACGTTAAGTGATTATGGTATTACAACTGAAACGGTTGATTCTGCCATTCAGGCGCTAGATAAAAATACTGTGGTCATGAAGTTTGATAAGCCTTATCCTGAAGAGCTTCTTCTTAGCCATATTGCTACCAATCCTGCTTCTGCTTTACTCGATCGTGCGACGATTATGAAAAATGAGCAGGACGGGGATATGGGGAACCGGTATTTGGCTAGTCATATTAGTTGTATTGGTCCTTATCAGTTGGCGAGTTGGCGCTCTGGAGAAGCTATTTTATTGCGTGCGAGCTCTAATTACTGGGGCAAGGCTCCAAAGATTAAGCAAATTTTGATTCGTCATGTTGCTGAATCAGGAACTCAACGTTTGTTGTTACAAAAACAAGATATTGATGTTGCGCGTAATTTAACGCCTGAAGAACTAGCAGATATGCAGGCGACAACAGATGTTAAGGTTGAGAAGATATTGGTGCCATCTATAATGTATTGGGGCTTCAATATGACAAAGCCTATCTTTGCTAATGAAAAAGTACGTTTGGCGATGCGTTATCTTATTGACTATGAAAGTCTTGCAAAGACAACTCTCAAAGGAGTTGCCGTTCCGCGTGCAAGTTTTCTCCCCATTGGTACTCTAGGAGCGCTAGATGAAAAAGAAGGGCAACCTTTTAAAGTTGATTTGAAAAAAGCTAAGCAGCTTCTTACTGAGGCGGGTTATCCAAATGGATTTGATACAACTGTCATAGTAGGAACGTCTTCTCTTGCTTTAGAGATCATGCAGTCTATTCAAGATAATGCTGCAAAAGTTGGTGTGAATTTGAAAATTGAACGTTTAGGAGGAGCGCAATTATTTTCAAAAGTTTATGCACGTTCTTTCGATACTGCTTTTGTCGGATGGAATAATGATTCTGTAGATCCTCATACGATGGCTTTGCGTCTTGTTTATAATCCTGATAATCGATTTGAAGCTAGAAATACAGCCTATCCTAGTTGGCAGAAGGGGTATTTTGATGCAAATATGAACCAGAAAGTCATGGATGCTTTATTTGAAAAGGATTTAAAGAAACGACTTAGCCTTTATGCTGATTTGCAGCGTGAAATGATGCAAAAAGGGCCTT
>NZ_JBAFWX010000005.1:26557-145399 GCF_036576145.1 Bartonella eidoli
TGGCAGAAGGGGTATTTTGATGCAAATATGAACCAGAAAGTCATGGATGCTTTATTTGAAAAGGATTTAAAGAAACGACTTAGCCTTTATGCTGATTTGCAGCGTGAAATGATGCAAAAAGGGCCTTATGCTGGTCTTTATCAAAGATATAACGTTGTAGCTATGTCACCTGTTGTTAAAAAGTGGGTTTGGAATAGTGCTCCACGTATTTTTTATAATGAAATTGAAAAATAAATGCGTGTTCGGTGTGTGAATATAGGGAGAAGTATGAACTGAATATAAGTGATAATAATGTAGCTATTCCTCTATAATTATGGAGCTATAAGGAGGGTAAAGTCCATTATCTATAGAGGATATTATTTTGATTATGATGAAAATCTGTTTTTTTGGGAGTTAAGAGGAAGAGTTTATAGTTTTGTTATTCAGTGATAAAATAGAGAAATCAGCAGTTCCTCATGTATAAAATTTTCAAAAGATGAAATAAAATGGGTAAAAAAAGAATATTAAAGAGATTTTTTATTTTATTAAGTGCGATTGGTTTTTTTAATGGATTTATGCCGTTAGCACTAAATGCATCGCCTGAAAATACATTGGTGATGGCGTGGAATATTGACGGGATTAGCAGTTTTGATCCGGCGCAAGCGATGGAAACTGTGACGAGTGAATTATTAAAAAATATCTGCAGTTCCTTGGTAGATTATGATAAATTAGATCCTACTAAATTTAGCCCTTCTATGGCTAAATCTTGGGATATTTATGATAATGGTAAAAGAATTGTCTTTTATCTTCGTGATAATTTGAGGTTTAACGATGGAAGAGTCGCGACTGCACAGGATCTTGCTTGGTCTATGCAGCGTGTTGTTAAATTAGGCATGAGCTATGCTCAGTTTTTTATGGACTATGGATTTACTCAGGATAATATAGAAACAAATATTCAAGCTCTTGATGATAAAACTTTACAATTAAAATTTGATAAGCCTTACCCTGATCAACTTATATTAGCTTTATTTGGGCAGTCTTATATTTCTACTATTCTTGACCGGAAAACGCTTGAAGAAAATAGTGTTAATGGTGATATGGGGAATAAATATTTATCTACTCACTCTGCTTGTGTTGGTCCTTATAAATTAGTGCGTTGGAACGCAGGGCAAGAGGTTGTCTTAGAGGCAGCAAAGCATTATTGGGGAGATGCACCAAAAACAGATCGCATTGTTGTGCGTCATATTGCTGAATCTGGGAGCCAGAGATTGCTTCTGGAAAAAGGCGATATAGATATAGCGCGTGACCTATCTTCAGAAGATGTTTTGGATATTGAAAAACAGGGAGGAGCGGTTAAGATTTCCCGTGTTTTGCGACCACAGTCTGTTTATTTGTCATTGAATAATAGGAATATGGTTTTTGCTAATGATAAAGTAAGAAGTGCTCTTCGTTATTTGGTTGATTATGAGGCGCTTGGGAGAACTGTTTTAAAGGGTATTGCTATACCACGTGCAAGTTATATGCCAATAGGTGTGTCAGGTGCTTTAGATGAAAAAGAGGGTGTTCCGTTTAAATCAGACTTAAAAAAAGCAAAAGAGCTGATGAGAGAAGCGGGTTATTCTAATGGTTTTAAAGCCAAACTTTTGATTGATAGTGTCCCTTATATGCAATCAGTCGCACAATTTCTTCAAGAGAATGCGCGTCAAATTGGTATTGATATTACAATTGAAAAATTGGCGAAGGTTCAGTTGTTAAGTCGTGTTCATAATGGAGATTATGATATGGCAATCATGAGGTGGGCAAGTACAGAGCCTGATGGACATCCTACTTCATATCGTCATATTTTCAATCCTGATCCGACGTTTACAAAAAAATACAATATGAATTTGGCTTGGCGTTCTGGTTATTATGATGAAACTGCCAATAAAATGGTGATGGATGCATTATTTGAAAAAGATCAGCATAAACGTATAGAAAAGTATCGTTCTTTGCAGCGTTATGTTCTCAAGAATGGTCCTATGATTTATTTATTCCAGACTTATTATACGATAGGTTTAGGGCCTTCTATAAAAAAGTGGGTCTGGAATAGCTTTAATATTTACTACAGTGATGCAGAAAAATATGCGCAGTCTGTTGAATAAAATTGTGTAAGTATTTGAGTTTGTTCAATTATGTGGCGAATGGGAGCGCCATGCGCATATTTATGGGTATGTAGGTATTATTAATATGACTTTATCATTACCAAAAGCCAATGTAACAGTTTTAGAAAGGTAGAAAAATTTGTATATATGGCCCTTTTTTTTAAAGATATTTAAGCTGTTGGTTTCAATATTTATTACATTGCTTGGTTTGGTAACCGTCACTTTTTTTATTGGTCACCTCCTACCTTTAGATCCTGTCATTGCTATTCTTGATGATAATATTAGTCAAGAAGCTTATGATACAATGTATATCAAGTTGGGTCTTGATAAACCATTGCTTGTTCAATATTGGAATTATGTTTGGAAGGTGTTTTTATTCGACTTTGGGGATGCCCTCATGTCGGGAAAACCAGTCTTAGAAGACATTGCGCGTGTATTTCCTGCAACGTTAGAGCTTGCAACAGTTGCAATGATTATCGGCACAAGTTTGGGAATTCCGCTTGGTATTTTTGCAGCGATGTATCGTGATACATATATTGATCACTTTGTTCGTGTTTTTACCCTCCTTCGTTATTCAACACCAACTTTTTGGCTTGGGTTGATGGCATTGTTGGTGTTTTACGCTAAACTTGATTGGATTGGTGGTCCGGGACGTCTTGATTTTATTTACGAGTATTCTTTTGAGCCTAGAACAGGATTTTTCCTGTGGGATACTGCTGTACAAGGGCAGTGGGAGGCTTTTTGTAATGCTTTTAGCCATCTAATTATGCCTGCTTTAATTCTAGCGTTTGGTGCTATGGCTTATATTACTCGTATGACTCGTGGGTTTATGATCGAACAGCTTAATCAGGAATATATTATTACTGCACGTGTTAAGGGGTTATCTTGGATGCGAACAGTTTGGTCTCATGCTTTTCGCAATGCTGCTGTTCAAATTATCACTGTTGTCGCTCTTTCTTATGCTGCCTTATTAGAGGGCGCTGTCTTAACAGAGACGGTTTTTGCTTGGCCTGGTTTTGGGCGTTATTTAACTAATGCTCTTTTAGCGGGAGATATGAATGCAGTTGTGGGGTGCACTTTGATTATAGGATTTATCTTTGTCGTTATTAATTTATTTTCTGATTTTCTGTATCGTATTTTTGATCCAAGGACACGTTGAATATGACACCAATGAACCATCATAAATCGCAATCATCATTTTCTTTAAAGTATTGGTTAAATGATCCCGTTCCGCGGTCAATAATTCAAGCAAATGTACAAAAAATTTATCATGCAACAATTAAATTTTTTCATAATATTTCGGCCGTATTTGGTTTGATCATTATTCTTGTTATCATTTTATGTGCAGCTTTTGCTCCATGGATTTCTACCCATGATTTTGTTAGTAATGATCTTTTAAATCGGTTGCAGCCACCCTCTAAATTCCATTATTTTGGAACGGATGAGTTAGGGCGTGATATTTTTAGTAGAATAATTTTTGGTGCGCGTATTACCCTTTATATTGTTTTTTTGACTACAATTATTGTAGGACCAATAGGGTTGATTGTTGGAACCGTGTCTGGTTACATGGGAGGATGGGTTGATACTGTCCTTATGCGTATTGTTGATATTTTTCTTGCTTTTCCAGGTTTGATTTTAGCATTTGCTTTTTCAGCAGCTTTGGGGCCAGGGATTGAAAATGCAGCTATTGCGATTTCAGTTGCGGCATGGCCACCGATAGCACGTTTAGCACGTGCTGAAACTTTAACTATACGCTCATCCGATTATGTTTCAGCAATTCGCTTGCAAGGAGCGTCTACTTTGAGAATTATTTTATTTCACATTGCACCGATGTGTATTCCTTCAGTTGTTGTGCGGTTAACATTGGATATGTCTGGAATTATTTTAACCGCTGCTGGTCTTGGTTTTCTAGGATTAGGTGCTCAACTTCCAAGTCCTGAGTGGGGAGCAATGCTTTCTACAGGTCGTGAATTTATGATGACAAGTTGGTGGTTAGCGGTAGTACCAGGTTGTGCAATATTACTTTCAAGTCTTGCCTTCAACCTTTTAGGTGATGGGCTTCGTGATGTATTGGACCCACGCAATGGATAAAAAGTTATTAGAAATAGAAAATTTACGGATTTCTTTTCCTGCAACGCGTGGCGTTTCGGAAGTTGTGCGTGGTGTTAGCTTTTCTATGGGAAAAGAAAAGATTGGAATTGTTGGAGAATCTGGATCTGGAAAATCCACAACAGGACGCGCAATATTAAAGTTGAGTGCCAAATCAGCAATTGTTAAAGCTGATAAAATGCGTTTTGATGATATTGATTTATTGTCAGCAAGTGAATCCCAAATGCAAGCTATTCGTGGAAAGCGTATTTCGATGATTTTACAAGATCCTAAATATTCGCTGAATCCACTAATGAGAATTGGTGATCAGATCATGGAAGCTTACCGTATCCATTATCGCGTTTCAAAGACGGATGCGCGTGAAAAAACAATTTCTATGTTAGAATCTGTTCAAATTCGTAATCCTGAGCACGTTATGCGGCTATTTCCTCATGAGATATCGGGTGGGATGGGACAGAGAGTTATGATTGCTATGATGCTCATTCCTGAGCCTGATTTGATTATTGCAGATGAGCCAACTTCTGCGCTTGATGTTACTGTGAGGTCTCAGGTTTTGTCAGTGTTAGATGAACTTGTGACAAAATCTGGAACAGGGCTTGTTTTTATTAGCCATGATTTAAATATGATTGCTGACTTTTGTGATCGTGTTTTTGTAATGTATGCAGGTCGTATCTTGGAAGAGTTGCAGGCGAGCGATTTATCGCGTGCACGTCATCCCTATACTCGAGCTTTATTAGCTAGCTTGCCAAGACTTGATAAACCAGTTGATGTTTTGGAGGTTCCTGAGAGAGATCCCAAGTGGCTATCTAGCTCAACGATTGTTAATGGTGTTGAAGGAGCATTACCGTGACCAATTGTGAAAATATTATTGATGTTTCTAATTTGTCTGTAGCTTTTGAGCATGGGCGCAAAGCAATAACAGTTGTGAAAAATGTCAATTTCCATATTAAACGTGGCGAATCTTATGGTTTAATTGGTGAATCAGGATGCGGAAAATCAACGATTTTAAATGCATTGATAGGGCTTATTTCCCATTATAGTGGGGAGTTTATCTTTGATGGAGAAAAGGTTTCAAAGAAAAAAAGAAAAGATTTTGTGCGCCGTATCCAAATAGTTTTTCAAGACCCTTACGCTTCACTCCATCCTAAAAAGATGGTGCATACTGTTCTTTTAGAGTCACTCATGATTCATGGTATGGATAATCGAAAGGAACGCGTGCATGATATTTTAAATGCTGTTGGTTTAGATTCTTCATTTCTTTATCGTTATCCACATGAATTATCTGGGGGACAACGTCAACGGATTGCTTTAGCCCGTGCTTTAATTATTGAACCAGAAGTTTTATTGCTTGATGAACCAACATCTGCTTTAGACGTATCGGTGCAGGCTGAAATTTTAAATTTATTGAAAACACTCAGGGAAGAAAGACAATTAACTTATTTGATGGTATCGCATGATCTTCCGGTTATTGCTCACATATGTGAACGCGTTGGTATTATGCATAAAGGTATTATTCTTGAAGAGCTTAGCAATGATGATCTACGTCATTTGCATGCAAAAAATGATTATACAAAAACATTTTTTGAAGCCAGTATTGACCCTATTGCTTATAGAGAAAGAAGAGTGTGATAGGGTTTTCAGAAATTTGAGTTGAATAAAGGGTTATACTTATTCTTAAAAAAGCAGGGCTATTTGTTTGAAGCTATTATTTTTAAAATATCTCGTAATATAGGTTATAGTGTTAGTCTGATCAGATCACAATAAATTAGAGATTTATTGATTTTGTTTTTATTTTGGCGGTAAAGTTAATTCTGCTACGATTGGTTGTGTAATTATTTATGTTCTGTGCAATAGGTTATAAGTGAATGCAACTGCGTGGGGCTGCAGAGTGAGGAAAAGAAGTGGATGAGATATCCTCTTTTAATATCAGAGCCTTATCAATTTTATTCTACGTTGATTAGTTTTTTAGTGGGACTCTAGGTTTATAATTTACCGGCTGACAATGATGTTAAAATCACTCGTTGGGTTTGTTTTTAGCAAATTTTTGTGATCGTAAAACAATTGATATGATTATCAAAAATTATTCATGTTGTGAAGTTTATCTGGGTAATTTGTTGGATCAGTGATTGTATCTATAGCATCCCTATGTCTGATATCTGGAGTTATTCCATTATCAGAAAAGATCAAGATTGTATTAGCTGTTTTGGTTCATCATACATATCCACTATATTCTGTTAATTTGTTGCTTTTTCTATAGAGAAGTAAGTTTCAAGTGCATTATCGACAGAGCTTTCTAAGAAATGCAAGCTTATACAATGGGAGGATATGAAGTTTATTTCGATTTATTATGAGTATTTGTTGTTTTGGTTTTAGAGGACCGCGCTCAAGCTAACTATTTATAAGGTTATTTAGTTATTATATCTATTAATCTAGGTTTTGCTCAATATGTTTTTTGCTGTGTGGTTTAAGTATTCTTCTACTTGAATTGATTATGTTTGATAAAAACAGTACGGGGGAATATTTTTGGAATTAAGGCGTACATTGTTCGTTTATTGTATAGTTAATACGAGTGATACATTTCTTTATGGATTTTTTACCAACGTTTTTGACTTGCAATTGTCATTGGTTATGCTGAGAATGAATATGATAGTACCTTCGAGGAAGAGTTTAATAATAGTGGCAACAATTTAGATATTTTTCCAAAAAAACGATCTCCAGGTTAGTTTTGATTATAAGTAGTGTATTTACACTTTTGTAGAGCGCTTTGTTATCGAATCGATTGAAAGTTTAAGCGATAGTAGTGGAGAAATATTGCAATATATTTGACAAAGTTATTTTAATGCACAAAGAAATTAAATATCGGGAAAAAGAGCATTGTGATGCCAAAACTGTTAGTGTAGCATTATTGAAACACTAACTAGTCAGCATCATCAGTGTCAAGCGAAGATTAACCCAGAATTTTATGAGTATATTTGTCTTATGTGATTACATGGATTAATTGACTATCAGGTTTTTATGCGACTTTTCGATTGGGTTGGGCATGATTTTTAATCAAGAATAATACATTTTATTTCTTGGTTGTGGTCATCTATTTACTAACGTTTTAAATTCATAAGCATCGTTGTTTTCATTAGAATCGTGAAGCTGGTATAGTTGAAGCCAGTTATTTTATCATACTAAAGGACAACGCTATAGATTAACATTAGTCAAGTTTTATAGAATCCGTGCATTTTTTACGTGATTTTTATCCTTATTAGAAGAAAGTTGTGGTGGTATCTGTTCTTAAAAGAAGATAGATTTTTTTATGGGCTTGGAAGTAGTTCGTTAATGATTGAAGAAGAGTTAATAAGATTATGTTTGATCAATCTCTTTTTTGACGTAGATTCCTTGAAAAAATTAATGGTAAGTGGAAAGTCTCTACATTTACGAATTGCTATCAAAAAAGCCAAAAAGTGTATAAATAAATATCATCTTAGAAGTAGACAATAAAGGAAGCAATGGTTCAACACAATAGCTGTATTTTCCGGCTATTATGTATGGAGGAGAGCAATTTTATTGCGCTATCATAAATTATCTAAGAATCAAAGAAGATGAGGGGCTTTGAATGATTTAAAAAAGAAGAACATAGGCATTTAAAAAGAACCTTTTAAAAAATTTGAAAGTCCTTTTAAAGTCATTTAAATTGTTACAAAAGTTAGTGAAGAGACAATTAAGAACATGAATAAACGATTTCAAAAACGCTCTTTTGATTCTCTTTCTGAAACTGTGTTGCTCATGCTTGATCCCATTTTACGCAAGCGCACGGGTCTTAATGTAGCACTCATAGAGCATTGGCCACAAATTGTAGGGCATGATATTGGTGATTATACAATGCCTCTTAAAATTATTTGGAAACGCCGTGCGGATCAAGATGAAGTTTTTTGTCCTGCAACGCTTGTTGTGGCTTGTGAAGGATTTTCTGCATTGAAAATACTTCATGAAACAGATGAACTTCTTCACAGAATTAATGGTTTTTTTGGGTATATAGCGATCGATCGCATAAAGATTGAACAAAGGCCCATATCTGTTCTTACCGATTGCTCGCTAGTAAAGTTAGTGCCAAATGAGGAGGAAAAAAAGTATGTGAAAAAGATGATTAAAGGGATTGCCAATGAAGGTTTGCGCCAGTCACTTTATGAATTTGGTTGCCACATTTTTGCAGAAAAAAAAGAAATAAAATAAAGCTCTAAGAAACTGTTAAAGTCTTCTTAAGGATTTTTTTATAAAGCTTGATAACAAGTTATAATATACTATAAACTCAAAAATGGTAGCGGAGGAGGGATTTGAACCCCCGACACAAGGATTATGATTCCTCTGCTCTAACCTACTGAGCTACTCCGCCAAAATAGACAATATTACCGGACTCATTTTGTCTTATGCGGATATAAGAGGTAGAATAGTGAGATGTCAAGCATCGTTTTTGCGCTTTTTTCTTGCCATTCTATTTTAGATTGGGTTTATAAGAATATGTTTTTTATATGACAAATGTAGGATAAATCGTAAAAATGGTGCCACGTATAGCGGTTTTGGGGTGTGGATATTGGGGTAAAAATCATATAAGAACACTTCAAAGTCTTGGAGTTTTAGCAGCGGTTTCTGATGTTAATATTGACCGCGCTAACAGTTTTTCTAATATGTATGGTGTTGAATCTATAGCACCTGATGATCTTTTTATTCGTAGAGATATTGATGCATTGGTGTTAGCATTGCCTCCGCAATTCCATACAGAAAATGTTTTAAGTGCTGTTAAAAATGGTAAAGATGTTTTGGTTGAAAAGCCTATTGCTCTGAATGTGGAGGATGCTGAAAAACAAGTTCAGGCTGTCAATAAGTATGGGCGGATTTTAATGGTCAGCCATACTTTGCGTTTTCATCCTGCTTTTGAAAAAATGTGTGAATTCGTGGAAAAAGGAGAGCTAGGTGATATTCGTTATATTTATTCTCACCGGTTAGGCTTTGGAAAGTTTCATACAGAAAGTGATGCTTTATGGGATCTTGCGCCTCATGATCTTTCAATGATTTTAGCTTTGACAGGATGTGAACCTTCTGAAGTTCAGGGAAAAGGAACAGCTGCAATTGATAAGCTTGCTGATTTTTCTCATATTCATATGGTTTTTCCAAATGGTGTACGTAGCCATCTTTTTACTTCTCGGCTTAGTCCTTATCGTGAAAGGCGTTTAACGGTTGTTGGTACGAAGGCTATGCTTATTTTTGATGATATGGAGCCGTGGAATCGTAAATTAGCATTTCATGGTTTTTCTGTTTGGAGAGAAAATGAAGAGTGGGCTTTTCATGCGGATCAATTGAATTACATTGATATTTGTGAGGATTTGCCACTTACTTGTGAATTGCAGCATTTCCTTCATTGTTTGAAAACGCGTCAATCGCCTCGTACAAATGGTGATGAAGCTATTGCTATCTTAAGGATTTTAGCTGCTGCTAGTGTCAATTATTGTAGATAAAAGAGGTAAATTGGCGTTTTTTGCATTATTGTAATGATATCGATGGAGTTAATATGCAGTTTGTAGATATTGGGGCGCAGCGTGTGCGCATTGAAGATAAGGTTAATGCTGCAATTGCGCATGTTGTAGCAAGTGGAAAATATATTTTAGGGCCCAAAGTAACAGAATTTGAAGAAAAATTGGCAAATTATCTTGGCGTTAAGCACGTGGTTGCATGTGCTAATGGAACTGATGCTTTGAAGATGCCCCTTATGGCTAAAAATATTGGTCTAGGTGATGCTGTTTTTTGTCCTAGTTTCACATTTTGTGCAACTGCTGAAGTTGTTGCTTTGGTGGGAGCTGAGCCTGTTTTTGTTGATGTTATGCCTGATACTTTTAATATTGACGTTGACAAACTTTGTGAATCTATTGAGATGGTAAAAAGAGAAGGACGTCTTAAACCAAAAGCAATTATTGCTGTTGATTTATTTGGGTTTCCTGCAAATTATGCTCAAATCTCTTCGATTGCGGAAAAGGAAAACCTCTTTATTCTTGAAGATAGTGCTCAATCGATGGGTGGTAAAAGCGGTGAAACTATGTGTGGAGCTTTTGGTGATGTTGCTGCGACTAGTTTTTATCCAGCAAAACCATTGGGCTGTTATGGCGATGGAGGCGCTATGATGACCAATGATGATGATTTAGCAGAACTTTTACGTTCTATTTTGTTTCATGGTAAAGGTGAAACGCAATATGACAATGTGCGTATTGGTTTAAATTCACGTTTAGATACAATTCAAGCTGCGATCTTGCTAGAAAAATTGGCTATATTCGAAGATGAAATAGAGAAACGTGCGGCAATTGCACAATATTATTCCGATGGCTTGAGAGATACCGTTACAGTTCCTGAAGTGGAAAAAGGAATCCGTCCTGCTTATGCGCAATACACTATCAAAGCGGAAAATAGAGATAAATTAAAGGAATATTTGCAGAAGCATTCTATTCCTACAATGGTTTATTATAAAACTCCATTACATCGACAGCCAGCTTATAAACGTTTTCCCTATGTAAAAGGTTCTCTTTGCGTTTCTGAGTCCTTAGGAAACTCTGTTTTAAGTTTACCTATGCATCCTTATTTAACACAAGATGATCAGGACTTTATTATTCAAAAAATAAAAGATTTTTACCATTCCTAAGAAATGCTATTATTTAAAAGGAGAGGTAGCTTTATGCTCAAGGTTCTTTTTTTGTGAGAGCTATTTTTTTGTGGATACGGGCTGCTAGGTCGTCTTTTTCTTGAGAATTTTCTGTTAGCGTGTTTATGGGTGAAGATTGTCCTTCTTGCAGAGCTATTTGTGCAGCCAATGTGGCCGCGAGTTCTTTTATTTCTTCGCGCAATTCATTTAAAAGCTGGGACTTAGTTGTTTCGTCACATTTATCTGTTTGGATTTTTTCTAAACATTGTAGATAGTATGTAATTTTTTTTCGTATAGTTTTTATTTCTATTGGGGAATTATTTTTTGCAAGATTATTTTGTTCATTTCTCATTATAATAGCTTCTTTTTCATGGGGAGTATAAGTGTTATATTGTGAGTGAGAACATAATTTGAAGAATTGTTCTGTTATTTGACTCAGTTTTATTTTTTGTTGGGCATACTTTTTTTGTAAGGAATTGTATTTTTGTTCATTGCGGACTAACTCGACAGCATGTTGCGCACGGAGAAAGTCATAGTTTGCTTGCATTTCCATAACTGATAATGGAGTTTGCTTAGAAACGATTTTTTTTGCAAAGTAAATAGCTCTGCGCCAAATAAGAGGGGAAAAAAGCGCTAGTAACCAACAAATAGAGGCAACTCCAAGAATAAAAAAAAGAAATGACTGAATAAGCATAAATTCCCCTTTCAATGAGATTCCATTTAAAATGGATTCCATGTTGGTGCGGGTGTTAATTTTAAATATCCTATATTGATACCGAGGCGCGCACCGATCCCTGTACGTACTGGAATTAGTATTATGTTATGTCTCTTAAGAACGTGAAAACCAACACCTGCAACTAAATAGGCCGAACCTGAAATTCCACCATAGCGTCCCCATAAATTATTTATATCATTAAAGTCATAAACTAAGATCATTAAACGAGAGCCTTGACCGCCAAAATCCCATCCTACAGAAGGCCCCTGCCAAAAAACTTTATACTGACCATAGTTTTTGGTAAAAAGCTTTCCTTCGCCATATGTTAATCCGGCAAAGAAAGCACCAGAAGCTTCTTCACCTAAGATATAAGCATTGGGATAGCCGTATTGTGAAAAGATATTTTCAATTGCTACTGCTATGCTATCTGCTGTTTTTCCAAAAAAAATATGGCCAGAATCAATAATTTCTTGCAAAGAATAATGTGGCTCATTTTTTCTGATTGATTGAGGTTGGGAATATGTAGAATTTATCGTTATAAATGAAAGAAATATCAAAGGTATAATACATTTATATCGACGTAACAGGAGAGAGAGAGCCATGAGTTTTTCCCTTTTATTAGTTACAAACAAGAATATAATATTATGGTTTTGATATGATTCAAATAAAATAGCGTATAAAGTTATTTAAATAATTGAATTTCTTCCTAAAGAAATTGAGCGTAATTGTTTAATTTTTCTTATATATAGCATTAAATGTTAAGAATTTTTCTTCAAAATAATCTTATTTTTCAATCTGGGAGTTATCAATATTATGACGCTTTCTTTTTCTTTAAAGCCTACCGATCTCGCTGCTTTGCTTTGTAGTCGCATTTGTCATGATTTGATTTCACCGGTTGGCGCCATTCAAAATGCCATGGAGCTTTATGATGAAGGAGGAATGGATGAAGATGCTCTGCAATTGGTGCGTTGGTCTGCTGCAAATGCTTCTGTTCGTTTACAATTTGCGCGATTAGCTTTTGGTTTTTCAGGAGCTGTCGGTTCTCAGATAGAGACGCGTTCCGCTGAAAAGGTTGCGCAGCAATATATGAAAGATGAAAAAGCAGTTTTAAAATGGCAAGTTCCTGCTTTATCTTTGCCAAAAGATGAAGTCAAACTCTTGCTTAATTTATTATTGATTGCAAATGCAACAGTTTCTCGTGGTGGTGAAATAGTTGTTATGATTTTGCAAAATGAAAACAAACGCTCTTTCCGATTTGAAATTTACGGTAAAAATTTGCGGGTTCCCCCTCATTTTATTGAGCTATGTAATGGAAAATTTCAGGAAGAATTAATCGATTCTCATGTTATTCAATTTTACTATACAGTGTTACTTTCTGAGGTGACAGCCATGAAAATAAATATAGATGAAACTGATAAGTTTATCATTTTAGAAAGTGAGAAAGATCTTTAAATAAAATAACTGTAAATCATACCTAGTGGGAATAGATGACTTGGAATATATCGGTAAATGATGATCTTTTAAATGCATTAATTTATTTGTAGCTTTTTCCTTTATATGTAAAAAAAATTTTAAAACAGAGAAAAAACCTCGGCCCGCTCCCCGAGATTTTATAATATGTATTTTATTTTTTAGGCGGTTTTTCGTACGTTTTCTTCAATTGGATCACGTAATACATAACCGCGTCCCCAAACTGTATCAATATAGTTTATACCAGAAGATGCTGCTTCCAGTTTTTTCCGCAATTTACAAATGAAAACATCAATAATTTTAAGCTCTGGTTCATCCATTCCACCGTAAAGGTGATTGAGAAACATTTCTTTTGTGAGTGTGGTCCCTTTGCGCAAAGATAGCAGTTCTAGCATCTGATATTCTTTACCAGTTAAATGAACAGGGTGTCCTGCCACTTCAACTGTTTTAGTATCAAGATTGACCGTGAGATCGCCGGTAACAATAATTGATTGTGCATGACCTTTAGAGCGACGCACAACTGCATGAATACGTGCTATCAACTCGTCTTTGTGAAAAGGCTTAGTCATGTAATCATCGGCCCCAAATCCGAAACCACGTACTTTATCTTCTATAGCTCCCATACCGGAAAGGATGAGAACAGGGGTTTTTATTTTTGCTAATCTTAAAGTTCGCAAAACATCATAACCTGATATATCAGGTAAATTCAGATCAAGCAAAATGATATCATAATCATAGAGCTTCCCTAAATCGACGCCTTCTTCACCTAAATTTGTGATATAAACGTTAAAATTTTCTGATTTTAGCATTAACTCGATGGTTTGAGTGGTTGCTTTATCATCTTCAATTAATAATACGCGCATCTTAGATCCCTCATTTAGCTCCTTTGGAATCAGGTGGAGCTGCTTTGTTTTACAACAATTGATAAAATCAATTTTTATAAAAAATTCATAAAAACAAACACTTAGTCAAAAGTGTCTATGAACATTTCAGCAGTACGCGTAACAATCACCACTGAATTTCCCAATATTTACGATAATTTCCCACTATGTACGATAGTGGTTAACAAAACATTTTTATTTTAAAAAGAGGTTAACAAAATTATTTTAGAAAAATTATGTATTTTACAATTATTTTAAAATTGAATTGCTTAATTTTTAAATTAATGGATTATTTTGAATTAATTTTTCATAATCGTAATATTTATTTACCGAGCTTTAAAGTTCTTCATTTTATAGTGAGTACGGATTATGGTGGGGACGAAAAGTAAAAGGGTGATTATTGTCCTTTAAAGTGGAGTATGTTCGCAAGTACTTTGAAGAGAGTTCAAAAATTCATAATTTCATTAACAATAGTGGTCTGTTTTTCTTGAAAGAAATAGCGGGCAAATGAGCAATGGTGCGAATACGAGTTATGGAGTTAGCGCACTCAAGGAGTAGAGAGTATGAAATCACGAGAAAGTATGGTGAAATTAAAGATGTTTCAAGTCCGTGGGAAGCGTCGTGAAATTGAACAGCTTGAGATGATGATTGCAGAATTTGAGCGAATAGTTTTAGAATTAGAAGAACAAATCATTAGTGAAGAGCGTAAATCTGGAAATAGTGATATTCATCATTTTGCTTATTCAGCTTTTGCGCGTGCAGCACGCCACAGACGTGATAATCTTATAAATTCGATTCATGATTTGCAGCTTCAGAAAAAAAATGCAGAAATTGCTCTTCATGAAATTAATACAGAGTTACAGCGTGTAAAGCTTCTCGATGTTCGAGAAAGTGAAACAGAAGTAGATTCTGGTCATACCTTTATACAATCTAATTCTATGACTGGATAATGAAAACAACTTTTTGATATAAGGTTCGAAAATGTATCTATCGAAAGAAAAAACAGCCAAACATTTATTAAGTTTGGCTGTTTTAATAGCATTAAAGATAGTTTTCAATCATTATCATAGCAATTAATGCCTGTAATGTTGAATTCTAGTTGTCCGCAATCCAGCTAAACCGTGTTCATCGATTAGGTTTTGCCATGAGAGAAATTCTTCCACAGTTAAACTATATCTTTGACACGCCTCTTCAAGACTTAATAATCCACCTCTAATAGCTGCAACAACTTCGGCTTTGCGACGAATCACCCAGCGCCTTGTTGTTTTCGGTGGTAAGTCTGTGATTGTAAGTGGACTTCCGTCCGGCCCAATAACATATTTCATTTGTGTTTTTGTTAAATCAGTCATTGTACTCTTCTACTTTTGGCCAAGGATTTGATTTGTTTTTAAAACATGAAATTTAAAAAAGAACTAAACTTGTTAAAGGAAAAATGAATACAATAAGTTAATACCTTAAATATAGAGTACAAAGACAATAGAACAGTCTATTATGGTATTTTGATTGATTTTTTTATCAATAACAGTGAAATTTTGTTTTGTCTTAATTTGCATCGGATTTTTCATTTTGAATCTATTTTTTAAAAAGTGATGCTATTGGTTGTGGAATAGATTAAAAAATAATATAAAAAAGATGAATAGCATGCGTAAATATTAATCCACAATGCATATTTAAATGTAGAGAATAAGTATATGTCTTTGAATAGTCTTGATTTGCCGGGGCCGCCTGAAGATTCCCGAATAGTTGTTGCGATGTCTGGTGGAGTTGATTCTTCGGTTGTTGCAGGGATCTTAAAAAAAGAAGGTTATAATGTAATTGGGATTACATTGCAGCTTTATGATCATGGTGCTGCAACACACCGGGTAGGTGCGTGCTGTGCTGGGCAGGATATTGAAGATGCGCGCCGTGTGGCAGAAATGTTGGGAATACCGCATTATGTTCTTGATTATGAGGAACGGTTTCGTGAAGCTGTAATAGATCCTTTTACGAAAAGTTACGTGCAAGGCGAAACACCTGTACCGTGTGTGGCATGTAATCAGACTGTCAAATTTGCTGATTTATTAGAAACTGCGCGCGAATTGGGGGCTGATGCTTTGGCGACAGGCCATTATATTCGTAGTCGTCTTCATGGTATGCATCGAGCACTTTTTCGTCCTCTTGATTTTGAGCGCGATCAAAGTTATTTTCTTTTTGCAACAACACAAGAACAGATTGATTATTTGCGCTTTCCATTAGGTGGTCTTTCGAAAGCACGTGTTCGCGAAATAGCAGCAGAAATGGGTTTTGTTGTTGCTAATAAGCATGATAGTCAGGATATTTGTTTTGTTCCTCAAGGAAAATACTCTGATATTATCAAAAAATTGCGACCGGAGGCTTCCAAACCTGGGGTTATCGTGCATATTGATGGAAAAGTTTTGGGCAAGCATTCAGGGATTGTCAATTATACTGTTGGTCAGCGTCGTGGCATTGGTGTTGCTACTGGTGAAGCGCTCTATGTTGTTTATCTAGATGTGGAAAATGCGCGCGTTATTGTTGGACCACGTGAAATGTTGGAGACACATCAGCTTTTTTTGCGTGATGTCAATTGGCTTGGTGATGAGCCGTTGGATAGTTTCCCTTCAGATGGTATTGAGGTGGCTGTAAAAGTTCGTTCAACGCGTCCTCCACATCTTGCTCGGTTATATTATAAAGATGGAACTTTTTTTGTTGATTTTTTGGAATATGAAAATGGTGTAGCACCAGGGCAAGCTTGTGTTTTTTATGATAGCAATAATAATGAAGCACGTGTTCTTGGGGGTGGATATGTTATATCCTCAAAACGTACTGCTGGTACTGAAATGATGTTGCAGCGAGTTTTGTGTAGCGTGTAGAGAAAGGTTACGATTCCCTTTAAATTTAAGGCAAAGTTTTGTATGGGAAGCTATTTTATCACTTAAGACGTTATTTTTTAGAGATGTTTAGCAAGGATAGAGACATATATTATTAATATGATGTCTGATTTTTCTTAAGCATTGGAAGTTTATGTTATGAATAACCATAAAATACGCGAAGTTTTTAGTTTCTGCCAAATATGGATTGATTAGCTAACGTTTTTTTTACGAAAAAATAAGTTTTTTCAAGATAGCTTCCTGATTGCTTTATAGATTTTTTTATTTGAGTATTGAGGAGCTGGAAAGGCAAAAACATATAACAATCAGGTATAATTCAATAAATACTATCATATCGGTGTTGTCCTTAGAGGCTTCTTAGAGTTGTATCAATAGAAATGCTAACTGATTGTCGGTAAATCAAATGATATAAAGTTTTAATTATATCATGATTA
The DNA here is from genome assembly GCF_036576145.1 of Bartonella eidoli. Classification (NCBI taxonomy): domain Bacteria; kingdom Pseudomonadati; phylum Pseudomonadota; class Alphaproteobacteria; order Hyphomicrobiales; family Bartonellaceae; genus Bartonella; species Bartonella eidoli. The sequence goes on from NZ_JBAFWX010000005.1 coordinate 43,848, forward strand.
GTAAAAGCAGCCGCATTATGATTTAAAATGTCATGCAAAATTAGAATTCAAGTTTTTTTACGCAATAAAGCTGACAAAGATCACTTTGTTTCAAGCAATATTAATATGATTTTTAAACAAGATGTCTTTTATTAATGCAATGGTAAGCATTTGGTATGATTATTCATTAAGTAGATTGTTGTGATGCACGCTTTCATATAAAATTTGATGCTATTTTATAGCTTTCAAATATTGAGCGTTGGTTTTGTTAAGGAGTAAAGGATAAAAAAATATCTACTATACCTATGGTAGAATTTGTATTGACAAAATGCAACCATAGGTATAGTATGAAAATACCGGGTGCGGTGCAATACATTGTATTCGTATCGGGCATAGGGGTTAGGTCCCCGCTATTTCCTAATTCCTATGCGCCTTTACTTGCTAAGGGAAAAGAACCTGGGTCCCCCAATGCCCAGGTTCTTTTGGGGTAAAGATTTTCTTTTTTATTCATGAGATATGTTAAGGTTTCTTTGTAGTTTGTAGTCGCTCGTGCAATGCGAGCGGAAGGATGCAGTTGGATGAGAAGAAGGCTTTTTATGGTTTTATAGAGCTCTGACTTATAAAAAATAATATAGCTGCAGCCTATTTGCAGCAATAAACGCTTCTTTTTGAGAGCGATTTTTTCTTTTTTCAATAATATTTGTAGATCAGTTTCTAGGTTTTAAAAGCAATATCGAAAAGGGTAACAGCGTCTAGCATCATTTTATTGCTTTTTGAAAATTCTATATATTGAGGAAATATTTATAATATATCAAAATATCATAGGGCAGATACTTGAAATGGTATTATTTTTTGGTCAAGAAAAGGGTAGGTGGTTATGGTTGTAAAAATTAATATACAACGCTTAATTTTATACTCCATTTTTGTCGCTTGTATCGTTTTTTCTTTGAAATATTGGGCATATCATATCACCGGTTCAGTTGCGCTTTATTCTGATTCTTTAGAATCAATTATAAATGTGTTTGGGGCATTGGCTACATGGCTAGCCGTTAAAGTAAGCATGAAGCCAGCAGATCAAGATCACCCTTTCGGACATTATAAGGCAGAATATTTTTCTGCTATTCTGGAAGGTTTCGCGATTATCATTGCTGCGGTTTTGATTTTTCGAGAGGCATGGATGGCTTTTTCAAATGTTACAATGTCACAAAAACCTGGAGTGTGGATCGTTCTTCATCTTATAGCAAGTATCATAAATTACGCATGGGGTTGGATTCTTATTCAACAAGGAAAAATTCATCGTTCACCAGCTCTTAGGGCTGATGGAGTACATTTCGTAACAGATTTTTTTACTTCCTGTGGCCTTTTGATCGGTCTACTCACTGCTTTTGTAAGTAGATGGGATTTTTTGGATCCAATTTTAGCAATAATTGTTGCAGCTAATATTCTTTTTCAGGGGATAAAGTTGGTTAACAATGCAGTCCGTGGTTTAATGGATGTTGGTGTGGAATTTAATGAAGCTCTACGGATTCGTGAGCTTATTTCTGCAAATGCACATGGCGCGCTTGAAGTGCATGATTTGCGTACGCGTGTTGCAGGTAGGATTATTTTCATAGAGTTTCATTTAGTTGTTCCAGCTGTAATGCAAGTAGGAGAAGCACACAATATCTGCAATAAAATTGAAAATGTTCTTGAAGAGGAATTTGACAATGTGCGTGTTTCTATTCATGTAGAGCCTGAAGAGGAAGCTAAATTACCTCCTGGTACAACGGCTATTCTTTTTGTATGAAGAGTTTATGTTGGCTACATAATTAAAAAAATATGAAATCAAAAGATATTTTTATTTCTTGAGGATGATGTTAAAGATCAATTTTTTCAGTGCATGCTATTTCATTTTTTTGATTGATGATACTGTAACGTTGCAATTGGCAATGCCATTGATGATGAGAGCGCTGGATGGAAAATAAGTTGAAGCCAGCTGGTGGCTTTTGGAAACCAAAAGCTTGCGACGCTGAAGAAACTCCAACAATCGGAATTTTTTCTTCAACAATATTTAATGTGGGTAAATGAGTATGTCCGTGAAGGATAAGTTCGCAACCATGATGTTTAATAACTTTTAGAAAACGTTCTATTCCCCATAGTTTTTTATTCCAAGAGGTTGCATGGTGAACAGGTGGATGATGTAGCACTACGACACGAAAAAAATTATGTTCACCAGCTTCATGCAAAAGTTGTGATAATTTTTGAGCTTGTCTTCTTCCAAAATATCCAGATGCTTGAAAAGGTGGTGTCGCAATGGCTGAAGAAGCACCTATAATGGCTACATTATTGCGAATGCGCATGTAAGGGAAGGGAAGGGCATTTTCTGAGAAAGAATCACCCTGTATCCAAGGTTGAAAGAAAGAACACGCTTTTTTAAATGCTCCGAGAACGTAAGCATCGTGATTACCAAATGTTAAAGAAATATTCTGAGGTTCACCTTGGCTGATTAACCAATCATATGCTTGTTGAAATTCTTTATTTAATGAAAGATTGACAAGATCACCAGAAATGACCAGATGGTCAGGATTTTTCTTTTTTAGAGTGTTGGTTAGAGTATCTAGAACATCAGGTATCATCTGGTTTTTACGCTTTTTTTGCCAGTTAAGATAGCCAGTGAGGCGTTTGCCAAAAAGTTCTGGTAAGGAAGGCTGCGGTAATGGCGAAAGGTGTATATCTGATATATGGGCAAGATAAAACATAAGTATTAGAATAATATTCAAAACAATTTAAGCAATAAAAAAGATATAAGATAAGCTATTTAAAAGGAAAAAAGGATTATAAAATGAGAAGTCGTTTATCTAGAGTGCAGAAAACAATCTTTTAAATCCTCCACCTTGTTTGTTTTTGAACTCCCAAAGGAGGGAAATATGATGCAGTTTTTTATATCATTGGTATTATATTTCTGTTGAGTGAACTAGACTTTAAAAGCGATTAAATAGTTGTGCAATATTTCTAATGACTTTCACGATGCCACGCACTGATAAGTAAGAAAAGACAGGTGAGTAGTGCAAAAAAACCAGAAAAGATTGAAAAATAGGATGCGGAAATTAAACGGGTTTCCGTTGTTTCTTTCAGAACAATTGAATAAGTAGAGAAAGGTGTTTGTCCAGCTTTTGATCGAAGCAGTTTGATAGGAGGAATGTTGATATTTTCTTTTTTTGCATCGTGTAAACGCATGATATTTCCACCGGTGTGCTTAGCAATTGAAATGAGTTTTTCTTCTGTTGAAATTATGTCAGACAATTCAAGGTTATCGAGTACACCTACAGAAGAAAGAACTGTTAGATCACCGTTTTGGATGGTAAAAATTCCTGTTTCATTGGTGCTGATAGTTGTTGTAAATACACCTTCCTGTTCTTTGGTAAGGGGAATGCTTTCTTGTTTTCCAGAGGGAAAGGTTATTTTAGCTAATTCTGGATGATCTTTAAGTGTTTGGCGACGAATTGTTAAACGATGGTGATCACTTATTGTGCTTAATTTTTCTTCTTCAAGTCCGGGCTCTTTCATTAGCCAGTGGAAAATTCGACGATAAAGAGCTGCATAAGGGCCACCACCTTCAAAACTTCGTGCCCAAAGCCAGCTTTCATCAGAGAGCAACATGCCTACACGACCTTTATCAATGTGAGCAAGAAGGAGAAGTGGCTGTTCGTCAGCTCCCTTCATAAGAGCGGTCACTTTGTCTGCATTTTGGATTGCAATTTGTCGTAGCCATTTTCCCCATTGAGAAGATGGATAGGCTTGTGTTGCTAGACCTCGCGTAACAGGATGACGCTCACCTTCTTTTGTTATTGTGGGACGAAAAGGCTTTTGGATAATAACACCATTTGGTAATGCGGGTAAAATGCTTATCAAAGGAGTTTTAGCAAGTGAATTTTGCTGGGTAAACTCAGGTCCTGTTATCATTAGAAGTGCACCGCCATTTTGTACATATTGAGCGATATAATCATAATAAATTAATGGGAAAATAGGAGAATGTTGGTAACCATCAAGAATGATGAGATCAAAATTATTAATTTCTTCAACGAATAATTGTTTCATAGGAAACACTACGAGTGATAATTGGCTTAATGGTGTATTATCTGCTTTGCCTGGAGGTCGTAAAATAGTGAAGTGAACAAGGTCAATATTAGAATCACCTTTTAAAAGGTCACGCCACGTACGCTCACCGTTGTAGGGTGCACCAGAGATAAGAAGAACGCGCAGATTTTCTCTAATCCCTTCAATAACAGTTATAGCACGATTATTTTCGAAACTTAATTCATCCTTATGTGTATCGGTTGTCACTTGAACGATGTTTTTTTCAGCATGGGGGAGAGTGATTTCGGTTTGAAAAATAGCACCAGGAGTCACAGAATAATGACCGACTTCTTGGCCATTAACACTTAAAATAATGTTTGCTTGCGCTGGTAGAGTTTCTGGAATCTGTCCTTTGTCTTCCACTAAAATAGAGATCGTTTGTGGTTTATTTATAAGGGAAAAACGAGGAGGAGAAATAAATTTTATTTGGCGGTCAAATTCGTTAGGTGTTCCTGTTATAAGGGCATTGATAGGTGCTTTATGGTAAAGATTTGATAACTGTGGAATGTCATGCACTTGCCCATCGGTGATTAAAATTGTTCCTGCATAACGAGATAATGGTACATCTGATGTAGCTTGTGTTAAAGCATCAAATAAATTTGTGGAGGGTGCATATTGATTGTTTGATAATTTTCCAGCATCGATAAAGCGCGGTTCAAATTGGGGATAGCGAGTAAATAGATTGGTTAATTGTACAAGTGCTTCGTCACTATCATTTGTGCGTGAGCCAAATTTTTGGCTTTCGCTGCGGTCAATTACAATCCCTACAGTGCCTTTAAGTGGTTCATGTTCTTTTCTTATGATCATTGGATTAAGCAAAGCGAGAATAAGAGAAATTAATGAGATAAGACGTAAAAGGTATCCTTTCCGTTTCTTAATGAGCCCGATAATAACAAAAAGTGCAGGTATCCCGCCTAATAAAAGAATCCAAGAGATAGGTAAAACAGGTTGAAAAGTGAACAATGATATCATTATCTTCTTTCTCTATTAAAGCGTTCTAATAAAGCAGGAACATGGATTTGGTCTGCTTTATAATTTCCTGTAAGTACATAGATAACAATATTTAATCCTGCACGAAATGCCCACAAGCGTTGCATTGGATCATTGGGAATAAGTGGATATTTCCACATTCCTTTTTCGTCTAATGCCCAAGCACCAGCAAAATTATTTGCGGTAATAAAGAGAGAGCTTACATTATCACCGCTAGCAAGAAGATTTTTATTTTTTTTATTCATGGATGATGTTTCAACCCATAAAGGTGAACCACGGTAAAGACCTGGAAAATCTGGCATAATATAAAAAGAGCGAGAAACAACATGATCAGTTGATGCTGGTGCAATAGTAGGGATATTTAATCCTTTTAATATGGTTCGCAACTTTTGAGTTTCTGGAGTAGCTTCACCTTCAAGAGTAAGATTAGTGTTTATTTGATCGCGTGTGTCAAATAAAATTGTTCCTCCATGTTTCATAAAATTATTTATTTTTTCAAGACTTTTTTGTGTTGGTAAAGGGCTGTTAGCATCAATTGGCCAATAAATGAGAGGGTAAAAAGCAAGTTCATCTTTATCGAGATTAAGCGCTATTACAGGGCCTGGTAAAAGCATTGTACGCTCTGCAATAAATTGACTTAGTGCTTCTAATCCACTCTTACTTGTTGAATCGATTTCATGATTGTTTGTTACAACATAAGCAAGATGAGTGGTTCCAGCAGCTTGCACTGCGGTTTCATCGTAATTTTTTGTATTTTTTGCGTGAGTGATTGGAACATGCAAAAATAAGGCAATAAAACTTATCATGAAAGGAAAACAGAACAACATATTGTTTCGTCTGTTAAAGAAAAAAACTCCTGCCATCCATAAAACCAAAAAGTTATCAAAGGCAAATAATAAGAGTGCTAATCCCAAAAATACTCCAATGAGATTTTTCTCTTCAGTGTTATATGATAAGGGGGTATTACTGAAAGAAGCAGGAAGTGACGATTGCTTTATTAAGTTTGATGAACGATTTAAGAGATTAAGTGCATAAAGATTATTTTTATTGCCATAAAATCCAGGTGGGGTATGATAGGAAGGAAGCGGCGGGTTTTCTGCACCAATAATGAGTGGAGTAGTGTGAGAAGGTGGGGTTTTTAGGTGGCCATAAGCAGTTAATGTCCGCCAAGGGCGTTGTACCGTTGTTGTTTTCATATGTGTTGGATGTTTATTTTCATAGGGACTTAATGTGATTAATTTTTGCAGCATTTGTGTAAAAAAAACGGAAAGAGGAAGATTTGACCATGTAAGGTCAGGCACGATATGAATGAGAATGAGTAAGCCTTTTCCATGATTTGCTGCTGTAATCAAAGGTGTTCCATCGGTAAGACTAAGCCATGTTTTTTCAAAAAGATCTGAGCTGGGTTCTGCTAAAATTTGGCGTGAAATAGTAACGTCCTCTGGGAATGGAAGGTCAGAGAAAATACTATTTTTTGCAAAAGGGGCAAGTTTTTGTGGTTGAGCCCAGGACATAATACTTCCAAGCTGTCGTTTTCCAGGACGCAGTGGTACAGGTAGTAAGCTATCATGATGTTCTAGAGTACTTAAATTTTCTCCTGCAAAACGGATGAGTGTTCCGCCTTTTTTTACGAAGTCAGATAGCTTTTTTTCTGCTTCTTTTGACATATTAATAATATCGCCCAAAATAAAGACAGATGGATTTTGTTGAAGTAAGTGTTCAATATCAACTGAAAGTTCTCTTCCTTCTGCTGTTATAAGTTGCGTATGACCTTGTAACGCTTTTATAATATAATAAAATGGAGATAGAAGGGGCTGTGCCATTTCATTGATGCTTGGCGATAAGAGGGCAACACGATTTATTCGATTATGGCTATCAACTAAAAAGGTTGCAGCAGCGTGAGTATTGTTTGCTATTTTTATCCACGCAATATCGTTGCGTAATTCAAGTGGTAAGTTAAAAGGAATAACAGCTGTTGTTTTTCCTTCGTGGAAATTCGCTGTAAAATGGCCAAGGGGTCGATTATTGATATCATAAAGGTTTAATGTAACGGCATCCTCTCCATATGTGGTTGCACGAACAATATGGGCTACCGTCTTTCCATTTTTATTTTCTATGGCTGTGATGCCAGTTAAGCCAGAGACATCGGATAAATACCATAAGACTGTTTTTGGTTTCAATTGCTCCATAAGAAAAAAAGCTTTCTCATCTTCGTTTGTTTGTAATCCATCACTTAAGTATGCGATATCGATCAGCTTTCCTTTTGTTATTTCGGTAAGTTTTTTCAATGCGCGTACGCGGTTTACAGGCCAAGGTTGAGGATGCAAATGCATTAAATGTTGTTTTATTTCTTTTGCAGGTAAGGGGCCAATATTAGAAATATCATTTTCAGCTGTTGCAATCAGATAAACATTTTTTTTTTGTTTTTCTGCTTGTGCAAGAAGGGTTTCTGCAACATTTACACGTTTTTTCCATTCTTTTGCAGATGCCCATCCATTATCAATAATGATGGCCAATGATTGGGCCCCCGAAAGTATGATTGGTTTTTGGTTCCAAATAGGTCGTGCCAAAGCAACAATGATCAGTGCGGTTATAGCTAATCGTAACAATAATAGCCACCAAGGCATATGATTTGTAGCTTCTTGCTGATTGCTTGATTTAGGCAAAAGGCGCAAAGGGGGAAAAAGCTCTTTACGCGCAGCAGGAGGTGTTATTCTCAACAACCACCAAATGACGGGTAGAAATAAAAGACCTAATAAAACCAGAGGAGAACCAAAACTCACAATGACCTCCTTATAGAAGCTGAAGAGTTGCCTATTTTATTTGCAAGTTGCAACACTGTTTCTGTTAAGGGGCGATCGGTTGTATTTACATGATAAGACCATCCTTTGTATAAACAAAAATCTTCCAGTTTTTGTCGTCTTTCTTTATACAGTTTGCAATAGCTCTCGCGGATATCTTCTGCCTTCTTCAAAATATGCTTTTGTTTTGTTTCTGGGTCAAAAAATTCCGTATGGCCTTTATAAGGAAAATGCTCTTCTGCAGGATCGGAAATTTCAATTAAATGAGCGGTGACCTGTTTTGCAGATAAAACTTCTAAATGTTGAGTGATTGTTTCAGGATGGTCGAGAAAATCGCTGATGATGATGGCATGTGAAAAACGGGTGATGGTAGAAAAGTCTGGGAATGAATTTTCTGATCGATGATTTGTTAAAGCTAGTGCCATGCGTTCTATCACATTGGATGACATTGTGGGCGGCATTAAATTGGGAATAGCAATATGTTCGCTGTTTCGTGCAAGAATTGCTGCTAACGCAAACGCAAGAATGATGGCATAATCGCTTTTGGGGGTTTGGGAAAAGCGCGAACAATAATGCATAGAAGCGCTTTGATCAGGCCAAATCCAAATTGTTTGTGCTATTTCCCATTCGTGTTCACGTAGATAAGTGTGTTCATCGCGTGCTGAACGACGCCAGTCAATACGTGTGATAAATTCTCCTTCAACATAAGGGCGAAACTGCCAAAAATTCTCTCCATTACCGCATTTACGTTTGCCATGCCCTCCAGTTATAAGTGTATTGGCTATGTTACGTGCTTGTAGAAGGAAATATGGTATCTTTTCCGCATTTTCATTCAGTTTTGCAGCAAGTGATAGTGGAGATTTTTTTGAAGTTTTTGTGCTAATAGCCATTAGAGGGCATCTTTCACAAGATTTTTAATAATATCTTTTATGGTTATATTTTCGGCACGTGCAGAAAAATTGAGTGCCATACGGTGTTGTAGTACAGGTTGAGCCAACGTTTCAACGTCATCAAGTGAAGGAGCCAAACGTCCATGATAAAGTGCACGAGCACGTACACAAAGTGAAAGTGCTTGTGATGCCCGAGGACCAGGACCCCAAGAAATATAAGTGTTGGCGAGGATATTGTCTTTATGAGGGCGAGCTGAACGGACTATTTTTAAAATGGCTTCAATGACATTTTCAGAGATAGGCATTTTACGGATGGTTTTTTGAATTTTTTGTAGTTTTTGGGTTGATAAAATTGGTTTTACACTTTTATTTTTTTCTGCTGTTGTTTCTACAATGATACGCCGTTCTGTTGTTAAATCAGGGTAATCAATATCGATTTGCATTAAAAAACGATCCAGCTGTGCCTCTGGGAGTGGATAAGTTCCTTCTTGTTCAAGAGGATTTTGGGTTGCAAGTACATGAAAAGGCTGTGGCAAATCGTAGCGGGTACCAGCAACAGTGACATGATATTCTTGCATAGCTTGTAAGAGAGCTGATTGAGTGCGTGGAGAGGCGCGATTAATTTCGTCAGCCATGAGCAGTTGGGTAAAAATAGGGCCTTGAATGTAACGGAAAGAGCGTTTACCGTTTTTATCTAAGTCCATGATTTCAGAACCGATAATATCTGATGGCATCAAATCAGGTGTAAACTGGATGCGTTTTTCATCCAGTCCCAGTACTTTTCCTAATGTTTCAACAAGACGCGTTTTAGCAACTCCTGGAACACCGACGAGAAGGGCATGCCCACCAGCTAAAATGGTCGTTAAAGCATATTCAATTACATAGTTTTGACCAAAAATAACTTTATCAATTTCTTGTTTTAGAATATCCATTTCTTTGTGCGCTGCATCAATATCATTAATGAGCTCTTGCGCTTCACTCTTTATAATGGCTTCCTGAGGAGAGTTGGATTGTATATCATTTTGACTCATATTCTTTCCTTAAGGCATTTGTCGCAAAATTGATAATTTTCTCTGCATGATAATGAATATTTTATGATTTGTAGCAGAAAATGAAGAGAAAAGAAGTATAATACTTTGTTTTTTAATTCGTGCACATATAGAAAAATCTATTTTTGATGGGTAACATCGTCTTATATTTAAGTGTACCGTAGAAGGTATTATCTGAAAAACAGCAGCGCATGCCGGAGGAGGGATGGTTTTATTTGAAAGGTTAAAGGGGTGAGCGTAACACAAAATTTTAAATATGTTGATTGGTTACAGCGTAGTTGTATTCAAAAACTTCTTCACGTTTTGTCTTTAGATGGTGAAGAGGCACGTGTTGTGGGTGGGGCGGTGCGTAATCAGCTATTAGGGAAACCTATCAGTGATATTGATATTGCTACAACCTGTTTACCGCAACAAATTATAATGCGTGTAGAAAAAGCAGGGTTTAGAGCTGTTCCTACAGGTATTGCCTTTGGTACAATAACTGTGGTAGCTGAGTCATGCTCTTATGAAGTTACAACGCTTCGCTCTGATATTGAAACCGATGGCCGTCATGCAAAAGTGTTATTCGGTCGTGATTGGAAAAAAGATGCTGAACGGCGGGACTTTACTATTAATGCACTTTATTGTGATGCTGCTGGTCAATTGTATGATGTAGTAGGGGGATTGAACGATATTGCTAGTCGGACAATACGATTTATTGGTCCCGCAGAGAATCGTATTCGGGAAGATTATTTACGTATTTTGCGGTTTTTTCGTTTTTTTGCTTGGTATGGAGAGGGAAGACCTGACGCAGAAGGGCTAAAGGCATGTGCTTGTTTAAAAAATGGTTTGAAAAAACTTTCATCTGAGCGTATTTGGGCAGAGGTCAGAAAACTTCTTACTGTTTCAGATCCAATACGTGCTCTTTTATGGATGCGTCAAAGTGGAGTTTTGACAATTATTTTGCCTGAAACAGAAAAATGGGGTATTGATGCAATCCATTCACTTGTGAAAATAGAACGAGTCTTTGGTTGGGAAATAGACCCATTGTTACGGCTAGAAAGTATTGTTCCTCCGGATTCTGTGCGTCTTCATAAAATGGCGAATCGCTTGCGTTTATCTAATAAAGAAGCTGCCCGATTAAAAGAATGGGCAGAGTTAGAAGCGATTAATGAAAATTGTTCAGATCACTTTTTACAAAAACTGATTTACTCTCATGGGCGACAGCCCATTTTAGATCAATTGTCTTTATCTATAGCAGCAGCGTATGTTGATGTTATGGAAAAGAGTGAAGCTTTAAAAAAAGCAGAAAATTATATTAAGCTTTATCAGCTTGCTCAAAAATGGAAAATTCCGACTTTTCCTGTTAGTGGTAAGGACTTGATAAAAAAGGGTTTAGCTCAAGGAGCCCTCATAGGACAAATGCTAAAAAAATTAGAAAGTATATGGATTGAAAGTGGATTTTTGATAGACCGAAATGAATTATTAGAGAAAATTAATTTATGATATTATGTTCCAATGAATAATTTTCATTCTATTTATTCCTTATTTGGTTTTTATGATATTGCTTTAGAGCTATTGATGGTAGTAAATTTTAGTTATGTTGTAAAATCCTATTAGAGACTTTATTTTTTCACAAGGTTGTTGGTTTTGCGTCATGCGTTAACACTTTTCTGATAGGTCGGAGATATTGGAAAAGTTTTATATTTTTATAAAGTGGTTATTTTTTATCATAACCAATTTGGCGGAGTGCTTCACCTGTTGTTATGGCTACGCTCATTGCGAGATTTAAAGAGCGCGCATATGGTTGCATGGGAATTTTTAACATATAATCAACAGTTTGATTAACATAATCTGGCACTCCTGCTGATTCACGACCGAAGAGTAAAACATCGTTTTGTTGGTAGCGCATTTCTGTATAGCACGTTGTTGCTTTTGTGCTTAAAAGTAAAAGGCGACGATTAGATTGTTTCATGCTGCTTTTAAAATGTTGCCAATCAATATGTCGTTCTAGTGAAGCATATTCGAGATAGTCCATGCCTGCTCGCTTGAGATTACGATCTGAAAGATTAAAGCCTGCAGGTTCGATAATGTGTACGTGTAAACCAAAACAGGCGCTAAGACGCAAAATTGTTCCAGTATTACCAGCAATATCAGGTTGAAAAAGAGCAATGTGAAGTGTCATGCATTATATTACGTTTTTACTTTATGATTCGTAAAGGAGCTAAGAATCCTATTTCAGAGATATAATTGAAGGGAATAGAATTTTGTATTATGTTATCATTATATCTTAAATTTTAGAGAAAAAGTTATCTACACCTAATATAAAAAAGTTTAGATATTGGGTGAATTGAGGTATAAAAGGTTGTGTGATGTTTATTGACTGGTGTTTATAATTCCAGTTCGATTAAGGTTGTAAGATCAAGATTTATGCAAAAGCTTATTACAATGATATTTGTGCGGTTTTGTATAGATAGTTGATTTATACAGAGAAATCCGAAAAAAGATGTTTTTTCCTTATTAAAACAATCGTTTTAAGAGGCATTTTTATATTTAAAATATTAGAATTTATATGGTTAAGAAGAAAAATTAAGAAGAAGGTGTGAGATTAGAGAAAAAGAAATAAGATTAGTGATCTAAAAAAGCATAGGGAACAATTTTTTTTATAAAGCATTGATACTCTGTAAAGTAAAAACGGAGATGTTACAATGAAGAAAATTGCTATTACTTTTATATCTGCTTTAATGGTTTCTAGTGTTTGTGCTCAACCTGCCTTAGTATCTTCTGAACCTGAAATAATTTCTTCAACGGGTATCGTAAAGGTGAACCCAGATATGCCTGCGCGTTACGTTACACCTTTGGCAACCGACTTTGTTGCTTCAAGTCTTATTGGGGCACATGTGTACAATATGGAAAATCAGAATATTGGTGAGGTGAAAGACATTATTCTGCGTGAAAACAATATAACGGGGATTGTTGTTGCTGTTGGAGGCTTTCTTGGTCTAGGAGAAAGTTATGTAGTTGTTTCTCCAGAAACAATTCAAATGACAAATGATTATGGTAAGTGGAGACTTATGACTAATGCAACAAAAGACTCTTTAAAACATGCCCCAACATTCAAATATGAAGGACGTTGGGCACGTTAATTTTTTATGGGGAATAGCCATAAAATGTGTGAGATGGTGTTTTTGTAGAGAAGAGTCCTTAAAAAGCTACAATATTGTATTGTAAAAATTTTCCATTTTTTAAGACGGATATCTTTCAGCTAGAGCGCAATCAAGTATTATGTTTAAATAACATGATATCACCATCTTGCACGATATATTCTTTACCTTCGCTGCGCGCTTTTCCCGCTTCTTTTGCTCCGTTTTCTCCGCCTAAAGAAATGTAGTCTTCGTAGCTGATAGTTTGAGCACGAATGAATCCTCGTTCAAGGTCTGAGTGGATGACACCAGCAGCTTGGGGAGCTTTTGTATTACGCACAATTGTCCACGCTCGTGTTTCTTTAGGACCGCATGTAAAATAAGTGATGAGATCAAGCAAATGATAGCCGGCACGAATGAGGCGATGAAGACTTGGTTCAAGGAGCTCTAAAGCATTAAGATATTCTGTAGCTTCTTCATCAGTGAGTTGGGTAATTTCAGCTTCGATAGCAGCAGAAACAATAATACTTTGGGCATTTTGCTCTATTGCCATTTTTTCAACTTCTTGGGTAAAGTTGTTTCCATGAGCAGCATCTTTTTCGCTGACATTGCAAACATAAAGCACAGGTTTTGAGGTTAAGAGGTTTAAACTGTTAAGAATTTTTTGCTCATCAGAGGAAATATTTTTAAGCAATAATCGGACAGGGTTTCCTTCTTGCAACAAATTTAATGCAGCCTCCATCATAGGAAGAAGTTCCAGAGCTTCCTTGTCTTTTCCAGCTGCACGTTTGCGTGTTTGTATAATTCGTCTTTCAAGACTTTCAAGATCTGCAAGCATAAGCTCCGTTTCAACTGTTGTAGCGTCGGTAATGGGATCAATTTTTCCTTCTACGTGAGTAATATCTTTGTCTTGAAAACAGCGTAAAACATGGATAATGGCATCAACTTCTCTAATATTAGCTAAAAATTTATTGCCTAGACCTTCGCCTTTTGAAGCACCACGTACAAGTCCGGCAATATCAACAAAGTTGATGCGTGTAGGAATAATTTCTTTTGAGTGAGCGATAGATGCAATTTTTTTTAGACGTAAATCTGGGACTGCAACTTCACCTGTATTGGGTTCAATTGTACAAAAAGGATAATTAGCAGCTTGCGCTGTAGCTGTTTTTGTTAATGCATTAAAAAGGGTTGATTTACCAACGTTAGGTAATCCGACAATACCGCATTTAAAACCCATAAGTCTCTTCTTTTCTATTTATACGATTTAAAATAAAGTTTTTAAACATTTTTATAATATATTGGAAAACAGTTATAGTCTTTAGTTCTATAAAAGAGAGAAAATATGCTAAGGAATGGTTAACTTTTTATCGCCATATTTCAAATTTTTTCTATCTTAATCATGGTGGAGTTTTTGTTAATGTTAGTAATGTATTAAATTTTTCTAAATACACAAGTTTACGTTATGAATTAATCGGAGAAAATATGACAGTATTGTCTCGTCGTGCTTTTTTAATAGCAACACCTTTGGCTTTGGTTGCATGTGCCACACGTCAGTCAGATATGCCGCTCGTCTCTTCTCAACAATCCTGGTATATTCCAGAAGAAGTGCGAGCTTTATATGGGCCTATAGTGAATGAACCTTATTCATTACCAGCTATTGATCTTTCCACAATTGAACCAAGATTTTGGCGCCAGCAAGTAATTTATTATACATCTTATCCGCCTGGTACATTAGTTGTAGATACGCAGCAGCGTTTTCTTTACCTTATTGGTCAAAATGGGCATGCTATTCGTTATGGTATTGGTGTGGGGAAAGAGGGGTTAGAATTTGAAGGTGAAGGGGTTGTACAGCGTAAGCGTCAATGGCCAAGTTGGGCTCCTACTGCAGCAATGATGGCTCGAGAACCAGAGCGTTATGGACATTTAGGGAATGGGATGCCACCAGGACCTGATAATCCACTAGGAGCCCGGGCATTATATCTTTACAAAAATGGGAAAGATACACTATTTCGTATTCACGGTTCGCATGAGTCATGGTCGATAGGTCTTGCTGTTTCAAGTGGTTGTATCCGTTTGCTTAATCAGGATATTATTGATCTTTATGATCGTGTTCCTATCGGGGCTCGTGTAATTGTATTGCAAAATAATGATAATGAAACTTACTTTCCAAATGGAGAACAAAATTTCAGTGATCCTCTATTATCAACTTTATAAAATCTAAGTAAATTATTTGAGCTTTAGGGGAAAGGAATACAGATTTAGATTAGTGCCATCTAGTAGACTTTGTTACTATTTGGTGTTTTTCTGAAATCATATTCAAAAATTTTAGTGAACAATATTAGCTTTTTTGTGTATAAAAAAACGTTATTATTGCAGGTTTTTATTTTTCATTGTTCGTGAAATTTCATTCATAAAAAGGCTATTATCACCGTTTATGAGGAGGGCAATATTTTTTGCAAGTGTTTCTAAGAGGGGAAGTAACCATTTTTTTTCAGCTTCTGAAAAGTTTCCTAAAACATGTTGAGAAACAAAATCTTTAGAACCAGGATGTCCAACTCCTAATCGTACGCGGCAGTAATCCGTGCCACAATGGGAGGTTACGGATTTAATGCCATTATGTCCATTATTCCCCCCACCGATTTTTACACGCACTTTCCCAGGAATAAGATTTAGTTCATCGCAAATAACAATTAAATTTTGTAAGTCTAATTTATAAAATCTTAAAATTTCGCCAATAGCTTGACCAGATAGGTTCATAAAGGTTTGAGGTTTTATAAGGAGGACTTTTTCACCATTTATGAGTCCATTAGAAATTTCGGCTTGAAATTTTTTCGACCATGGAGAAAAAGAAAAAGATTGGTAAATAGCATCAATCGCCATGAAACCAATATTATGGCGGTTATTTTGGTACTGTAAACCAGGGTTACCAAGACCAGCGATAAGCCACATATAGACCTTTAGTTTAATATTACAGATTTAAAACTATTTAAAGCGAAGGCAGAAAAAATTCTGCCTGCTCAATTTTATTAAGTTTATACGTTATTTTACTTAATCATCTTCCTGTTCTGAATTTTCATCACTGGTGTCCATAGTGGCGGGAGCTACGATGGTTGCGATAGTAAAGTCACGATCTTGGATCACCGGGAGAACACCTTCCGGTAGCTTCACCGCTGAAATGTGGATAGAATCACCAATAGAATAGTCCGCAAGATCAATTTCGATTGCTTGAGGGATAGCATTCGCTGGAGCGGTACATTCAACTTCATGGCGAACAATATTCAAGACACCCCCTTGCTTGATACCGGGAGCTGTATCTTCATTAATAAAGTGTACAGGGATATTTACATCTACAACTGATTTTTCTGATACACGTAAAAAATCAATGTGTATGGGAAAATCCCGAACAGGATCAAGTTGATAATCTTTTGCTAGAACTAAAATTTTCTTTTTGTCAATTTCAATAGTGGAAACCGTGGTACGGAAACCTCCAGCACGAATTTTATGAAAAATTTCTTTATAGGAAACTGCAATTGCTAAAGGAGGTTTTTTGTCACCATAAATGACAGCTGGAATGAGACCGTTGCGACGTAATTCACGAGAGGACCCCTTACCAACTCGTTTACGTATTTCGGCCTTAAGAGTGTAGCTTGTGCTCATGATTTAAGTCCTTATTGTAATTTTATATTGCTGGAGATTTTAAAAATTAATAATAATTTTTGATATGGAGTATACGCCAATAAGCGGAGATTGCTCCATTTCTGCATTGCCTCCAAGGGTGTCTACGCAGAGATTGACTCTATAAGTTAAATCTTTAAACAATGCAAGAGCTGTGGGCAAAATTCACGATTTCTAACGTAAAAGCAGAATAAATGTTACAAATACATTAATGGGGAATCAATCATGCTCGCTCGATATATTCAAAATCATATACTGGAGACATTATGAAGGTAGAGATTGCCTTAGGTGAGATATCAAAATCTAGTGCTTTGCATGGATTAACGCCAGCACTCATTGATCTTGAAGAGTTATTGGCCACACGCCTTCTTGTACAAGGGAATTCTGGTTCAGGGAAATCGCATCTTCTTCGACGTCTCCTTGAGCAAAGTTCTTCATGGGTGCAGCATTGTGTGGTCGACCCAGAAGGTGATTTTGTAACTTTATCCGATAAATTTGGTCATGTTATTGTTGAGGCTGAACGTAGCGCACAAGAATTAACGCGTATTGCTCATCGGGTTCGCCAACATAGGGTTTCTGTGGTTTTAAATCTTGAAGGTTTGGATCATGAACAACAAATGCGTGCTGTTGGTACTTTTCTTGGAGCCTTGTTTGATGTAGAGCGCGATTATTGGTATCCTATGCTCATTGTGGTTGATGAAGCACAATTATTCGCTCCGGCTGCAGCGGGAGAAGTTTCCGATGAAGCGCGTAAAATTTCACTCGGTGCTATGAGCAATCTTATGTGTAGAGGGCGTAAACGTGGTCTTGCTGGTGTTATTGCTACGCAGCGTTTAGCAAAGCTTGCAAAAAATGTAGCTGCTGAAGCTTCAAACTTTTTAATAGGGAGAACTTTTTTAGATATAGATATGGTTCGTGCCGCTGATCTTTTAGGAATGGAACGTCGTCAAGCAGAAATGTTCAGAGATCTTGAACGAGGTCATTTTATCGCTTTAGGACCTGCTTTATCTCGCCGTTCCTTGTCCATTAAGATTGGTTCTGTTGAAACATTAGCACGCTCATCTAGCCCCAAATTAATGCCGCTTCCAG
Organism: Bartonella eidoli; assembly: GCF_036576145.1. Taxonomy (NCBI): domain Bacteria; kingdom Pseudomonadati; phylum Pseudomonadota; class Alphaproteobacteria; order Hyphomicrobiales; family Bartonellaceae; genus Bartonella; species Bartonella eidoli. Next base: position 61,559 of record NZ_JBAFWX010000005.1, read on the forward strand.
AAGAAAGGGCAGACGTAAAAGAACTTGTTTTCACTGCTTCCCCAGATGAACCTTCAATTTCATTAAAACATTCACAAGAGCCTGTCAAAAAGAAGTCAGTTCATGAAATGTTAGAAGAAGTTGTACATAAAAAACAAGAGTTGTTGGAAAAAGAGACAGGTGTACTTCCTGAAACTTCTTCTGTTGATCGTGATAAACAAGTAGAACGTGTTATTCGTGAAATTATGGATGATCCTGAAGCTTCTTATCGTTCAACAGCAGTACTTTACCAAGATTTTTTGGTTCGTTGTCGCATTCATGGTATTTCAGGTGCGCCTTTTCCTCTTTCACAATTCCGGCGTAAAATGGCTATCGCTCAGGCTTGTATCGATGAAGAGACTGCTGTTAGTGAAAGCTGGCAACGAATTTTGCATATATCTGAAAGTTTGGAAGACGATGTGCAGGGTGTTTTTTTAAATGTAGCGCAGGCCGCTATAACTGGAAAGCCATGTCCATCAGATGCATCTTTAGCGCGTCTTTATGGAACATATTCTTTAAGTCGGGCACGTCGGCTTTTAACCTATTTTGAAGAGCGTGGACTTGTTGTTATTCGAACGCATTTAAATGATCAACGCACCGTAGCTTTTCCTGACCTTGGTTTGGAAACAGCTCCAGGAGATACGAAAGATCTTCTTTAAATGAATAAGCTTGAGACGGATTGTTCAGCTGCTGTTCTTGCAATAGCTTCTCCAATTAAGTCAGAAATTGATAAAACACGGATGTTATGTGCGCTTTTAATTGCTGTTGTTGGCATAATTGAATCAGTAACGACCAATTCTTTCATTTCTGAGTTTGTAATGCGTTCGACGGCATTGCCAGAAAGAACTCCATGGGTGATGTAAGCTGTGACACTGTTTGCTCCATGTTGGAGTAGAGCGCTTGCTGCGTTACATAGGGTTCCACCTGAATCAACAATATCATCAAGCAAAATACAATCTTTTCCAGATACATCTCCAATAATATTCATTACCTCTGATTCACCAGGACGTTCACGACGTTTATCAACAATAGCTAATAAACAGTTTAAGCGTTTAGCTAAGGAGCGTGCGCGTACTACACCACCGACATCAGGCGAAACAACAATAACATTTTCAAGAGAGTAATGCATTTTAATATCGCGAGAAATAACTGGAACAGCATAAAGATTGTCTGCTGGAATATCAAAAAATCCCTGGATTTGTCCCGCATGAAGGTCCAATGTCAAAATGCGGTTGGCTCCTGCTTCAGTAATCAAGTTAGCAACAAGTTTTGCAGAAATAGGGGTGCGTGGTCCAGGCTTACGGTCTTGACGAGCATAGCCAAAATAAGGGATAACAGCTGTGATACGACGCGCTGAAGAACGACGGAGAGCATCGATCATGATGAGCAATTCCATCAAATTATCATTTGCAGGATAAGATGAGGATTGTAGAATAAACACATCTTGTCCACGGACATTTTCATGTATTTCTACAAAAATTTCTTGATCAGCAAAACGCTTCACTGTAGCCTTTCCTAAGGGAATGTTTAAATATTTTGTAACGTCTTCAGCAAGGCATGGATTAGAATTGCCGCAGAAAAGTTTCATGATAAAGCCTTTAAGTAATCACAACAGAGTATTATATGATGTTTAGCTTGTTATTCTCAGATTGCAAGAAAACAATGACAGGAATATTATAATTTTCTTGATTATTATTAAAAAGAGGCACGTTTTCATTTTTTTATTTTAGAAAAAAGCTATTGGATTGGAAAAAAGATTAGTTCAGGTTCTTCTGTTTCCTTAATAAAAAAGGTTTTAATATTAGCAATATCATGTGTCTGATATGAAATAAGAGAGATATGTTTTAAAAGCACCTTATTACGGACTGTTCAATTAAACATTTATAACGGCTACAGTTATTACATTGTATGGGCTTGTGATTGTTTTTTGAAAAAAAGCAAATTTTTTATAAAGAGAAAAATATATTTTGTAGTTTGAATGTTCTGTTAAGTTTTACAGGCCTTTATTTTTGTTTGTGAGCATAATAGCAGAGATTTGCCTTCCGCCATTAGGCTTGTTGTGGTGCATTGCACGGCGATAGGAGAAAAAACTCTGTTCATTTTGATAAGTACAAAGCTCTAAACAAGAAGCATTGACTTTTGCTTCTTTTAGTCGATCCATAATGAATGCCCATAAGTTAAATCTAAAACGATCTATTGTATTTGTTTTTAAAAAATATGTTTGGAATTTACCCTGACAGTTAATAAACTGATCGTAAAATTCGCTTGTAACTTCGTAATGACAAGGACCAATACAAGGTCCAAGAACTGCTGTTATTGATTTCCGTTTTGCCCCTTGTTGTTCCATAACAGAGATTGTTTTTTCTACGATTCCATTTAAGCTTCCTCGCCAACCAGCATGTGTGGCAGCAATAACCCCTGCTTGTGGATCAAAAAATAAAATTGGTCCGCAGTCTGCTGTAAGAATGCCAATTGCTAGTTCTTTTGTAGTTGTAACGAGAGCGTCAGCTTGAGGTATCTTGCCGGAAAAAGCTTGATTAACAACAATAACATCACAGGAATGTATTTGATTGACTGTAACTAAATTTTGCTTCTTAATATCAAAATAATCAGCGATCAAAGCACAATTATATGCACTATATTCAGAAATATTATTTAGATTATTTTTCACATCAAGGTTTGTTGAAATATTCCATTGGCGTGTAAAAAAGCCATGTTTTATTCCATATTTGTGCAAATTGGAGAGATTTTTTGCAAGGATGGGGGCAAGTGTAGAATTCATAAAATCTCTTTATATGATTATTTTCAAATGGGAACATTGCGTAAAAGATGTTAGTATTTGTTTGATGAGCTGTCTATAATTAGAGTCAAAATTTAGGAGGGATCGGGATATTTTTATCGCTTATATGCAAAACTTTAAATAATTTTCCCATTTGATCTGGAGCAGCTAATCGTTTTACATCATGGTGGATTTTATTTTGCAGTGTAGCATCTTTATTAGCTCCAAGCTGTTTTGCACGTTGCAGGAGTCCCATTTTAATAAGAAAATCTCCTTGTTCTAAAATTTCAACAAAACATCCCTGTTCTAGGGCTATTGCTTTTAAAAAAGAGAAACCGACATGTGATGTTAAGTCATGTTCTCCAGGAGCGGAAAATATATCCTGAAATTTATGTTTTGAGATAGCTTGTAGCGTATCGCCAAATGCCAATTCAGCAGTCCCGTAGTCAATGAGTAAAGCAGAACCTGTCATTTTTCTCAAATGGGTACTGATTTGTTGCATCAATTGGTGCCGTAAGGGTGCATGCTCGAAAATTGTTCCATTTGGTATTTCAGCGTAGTAGGGTTTCTGTAGGGAAGAACAAGGAAGTTTGGCTTCGTGAGCAATGAATGTGAAATCTCCATTTTTATTAACTGTAATGCGTCGCTCTTTCCATTCTCCATTGAGTTTAATATATTGGTTGATGGGAAGAGCATCGAAGAGTTCATTGGCAATTAAAAAGAGAGGCTTCGATGGTATTTGGCTAAAGTTTTCGATACTATGAATTTGTTTTTTATAAGGGAGAAGGCAATTTTTTTGTTCTTTTGCAAGATGTTCACTCACTTCGATAAGAAAAATTTCAGCAGAATTAAATGCTTGAGTACATAACTTTTGAATTGTACGTAATATATCACTCATAAGAGTTCCACGTCCTGGACCTATTTCAGCTAAAATGAAAGGATGGGGGCAATTATGGGCGTTCCAGCTTGCAAGAGCCCAAATTCCAATCATTTCTCCGAATAGTTGGCTTATTTCAGGGGCTGTAATAAAATCACCAGAGCATCCAAAAGGTGTTTTGGTTTGATAATAACCAAATTGAGGATCTGTGAGTGCTAATGTCATGTATTGGCTGACGGTAATCGGCCCATTGAGAGCAATAATCTTTTTAATTTTTTCTTTGAGAGTGGTCATTTTTTATGGGGAGTAAGGGCTTTAAAAAGTAAATAAATACCTAAAATAAGCATGGGAAGAGATAAAGCCATGCCATAGGTAAATCCCGTGGAATGAAACAGGGCAGAAAACCATTCTGGATCTTCTTGAGGGACACGGTAAATTTCTGAGATGCTACGTGCTATTGCATAGCTTATAATAAATGTTCCAGATACGGTACCAGCACGTTTTAATGCTTTGAAATTAAAAATAATAATAAACAAGATGATAAAGATAATAAATCCTTCCATCAGTGCTTCATAAAGTTGGCTTGGATGGCGCGGCAGATACTGAGGATCTTGAGGAAAACAAACAGCCCAAGGTACAGAGGTAATATTGCCCCATAATTCTTGATTAATAAAATTGCATATTCTTACAATACCAATACCGATTGGAGCACCTGCAGCAACTATATCAAACATCTGTTGTACTTTGAACTTGTTTTTACGCGCAAATAAAATCATTGCGATGGTGATCCCAATAAATCCACCATGAAAAGACATTCCTCCATTCCATACTGCTATGATATCTTTTGGATGGTTAAAATAGTAAGCGGGATCCCATACAAGGACTTGTCCTAGACGGCCTCCAATGATGATACTGATGACGGACCATACAACAAAATCTTCTATCTTTTTTTTATCCATAGGAGGTTGGTTTGCATGCCATAAAGATCGTTTTTGTAATAATTTTTGTGCATACCACCAAGCAAAAAGAATGCCTATAACGTAACCAAGTCCGTACCAATGTAAAGATACAGGACCTAAATGAACAATGACGGGATCGAGAAAAGTAGGAAAAGCAATGGCGGGACAAGAATAGTTCATGAAAAAGCGCTTTCCATTAATAAGGTTACAGGACGATTAGAAATGACAGATGTATCTATGCTGGTCAAGTCAAGAGAGTGATAGACTGATATTATGTGTAACGGTAAAAATTATGCTGGTAAAAGGGATATAAAAATGTCAAACAATACAAGAAGAGCTCTGTAAAGTGAAGAGAGCGGATACGGTATCTAAATATTATTGAAGTGCATTATATTATACTGTGTGGGTTAATATTACAAATTAAAGGAAAATCACATGCGTAATGGATCAAACCGTATTCTTGATGAAATAGCAAAATTAGCAATAGATGCAGTTGATGCAGCACAAGGTGTACGACGTGAAGCTGAGACTGCTTTTCGTTTTCAGGCTGAAAAGATAGTAAACAAACTTGATATTGTTTCACGAGATGAGTTTGAAATGCTTAAGGAAATGGTCTTGAAAGTACAGGCTGATAATGCTGATTTGAGACAACGTCTTGATAGTTTGGAAAAAGTGCAGACGCAAGATAAGTAAAGTAATTTCCATAAAATTATAAATTCACAAAAATATCCCCAGCTTTTAAGTGTGTTGTTTGAAGCTAAAAAATGCTTAATCCTGAATCTGTTAGGGTAGATTATTCATTTATTTTTTGTAAAAAAAATACTTTTTTTGAATCAAAGGGCTAGCGCTATCAAATTGTATCAATACACTGAAAAGGATTTTTGATTCGTTTTATTATTATCAGTTTTTTATTATGGGAAGCATTATTCGTTTCTCAGTAGCGTGTATTGTCGATTTTTAATGCGTATTTGTTTGGTGTAAAGGCTTTAATTGTAACATGTCATTGTTGTGATTTTGGCAGTTTGAATTCTATTAATAACGTTTGCATATTATTGAGGGTTAATGATGAGGCTTGCATTTTGCGCCACAGAAAGGGAAGAACATCCTGTTGATTGTATTGAACAGATTGCCTATAAGTACGATTGGTCTTTTGAGCGGAATGCAGAAGATGAAATTAGTGTTTGTGTAGAAGGGGCGCGTACAAATTATCGTCTTTCTTTCTCATGGATGGATGATCACGAAGCGCTTCATTTGGCTTGTGCATTTGATCTTTTTTTAGAAAGTGCGCGGACGGCGGAAATGCATCGCTTATTGTTGGCGATTAATGAGAAGCTGTTATTAGGGCATTTTGATTATTGGCAGGAGGAAAATTCAGTAATTTATCGGCAGGGTCTTCTTCTCGCTGGTGGAGTTCACCCATCTCATAAACAGGTTGAGACATTGTTGATACATTCATTGAAAGTCTGTGAAAGCTACTATGCTGCGTTTCAAATGGTTGCGTGGACTGGTGAGAGTGCGTACAAAGCGTTGCAATATACTTTATTTGAAACTGTAGGGAATGCTTAAACTATTAACAGATATGTTGATTGTTTTTTATATTTAATTCATAAATTTTTTTTCATAAGGGGGTATGGATAAGGGTGTATAATCAATCTTCCAGTTGGATGTTGTCTTTATGATTGCATATGATATTTTGGGAGATAGAAAGGTCAAATCTTATTCTACTGGGATTTTTATTTTATATTTTCAAGTTTAGAGAATGGTTTGAATACTTTTGTATGCGTATTTTTATGAATGTTAAAATATAATGGTATGAAAATTGTGGTTTCTACAAGTGGGCGTTAACTGGGAATTTTTAATATTTTTACTTGCCTAGTCACATACTAAGACAGGATAATCTTCTAATCTGGTTTCATATATGGGCGAAGTTTAAGATATGTGAGAGTATTTTTTGAATTATGATTAGCGTTCGGATAGCATTATAATATGCTGTTCAATTTGTTATTCAATTCGTTTATACGTGCATAAAAAGTAATAGAAGCGCGAAAGATATTTCTATAGTTTTTTGCGGTTGATATCTTTTTGATAAGTGATGATCACGTTTAAAATTTTTGGTGGCTTTATTCAATTATCGTACAGATTTATTATATGGTTTTGTAAAAAGTAAATTGCCATCAGCAATAAGACAAGAGCTGTTTCTGCCATTTAGTTTGATATTGAGTTTTTTCACTAAGTGGGAAGAGTTTTGGGCTGGTGAGGAGTAGGTGGTGATTTATTGTTTTTATATGTATTTTTTACCATGAAATGCATATTTCATCAAATTGGATTTTGATACCAGAAAATTGAAGAAAGTGCGAAAATTACAAAAATTGCAATTTTTAGCAAAAAGAGAGGAAAGATTTAAAAAGGCTTTGAATATTTTAAATCAATTTTTGAAAGCATAAAAAATCGTCTTTTTAAAAAATCATATAAAGAGTGAAGTTAGCCTCAAAAGTAGAAAAAAATTCCATAGGGGCATAGAAATTTCTAAATAACGATAAAAAATATTACTTATCAGCTTATTATACTATTTTCTTGATGTAAAAATTTTCCATTTTTATATTTTAAATGATCGTTAAGCTTTACCTTCTTAAATTTTTAGATTTTCTTTTTCAGCTTTAATTTGATGTTTCAAATGCTGTTTTGTAAGTAGAAAAGTCGCTTTGATCTATTCCGTATAGCCGATGTTTTGAATAAATTCACGCGATTTTCTATAGAGCTCCATCGCGGGGGTTTCTACTATATCTTCAGGAGAAAATTTTATTTTTGCATCACGATAGGTCGTATAAATCATGAAATTGAGCTTTATTTTCTGAATTTACACTACGCGATTAAAAATATACAAGGTCTCAAACCAATTGTCCAATTAGGCCTGGTTGAATGAAAAGTTGCATCGTCAAATAGTATTTTGATGTGTAGTAAAAGCTTATGAAGATCAAACGTTTTTATAAGATGGTTATTTGTGATTGCATCTATTTCGTGAATAGAATTTTTTGTTTTTGATAAAACTGTTAGGATAAGAAAGGGGACGTCTTTTATTTGACGCAATAGACGGGTAAGATTAGAGGTCATTTTTTCCAATTCTTGTTACGTGAATTAAGGAGATGTCAAAATATAAGCTGGCAAGTTTTCGCTTTTTTGTCAGTATTGGTGGAGATTAAAATACAATATCTATTTCATCCAAGAGATTGAAGTAAAAGATTGTGGGTATGAGTGTTATCATCAATGACAAGAAAGTGAAGTGCATCGTTATAAAAAAATTGAATTTGATTAGTCACTTTTAAAAACCTTGATAAAATTTATTTCATATAAAGGTATAATTTACATAAGTTGCATAAAGCTCTCAGGCAGGTTATTGCTATAAAAGAACTGAGAAGAGTATCATTTATACGATTGGAAATATTTCTTTTGGGGAAGGATATCATGAAGAACCTGAGTGTACATATTATTCCAGTTACGCCTTTCCAACAAAATTGCACTTTGCTTTTTGATAGTGAGCATAAAACAGGTGTTTTAGTAGATCCAGGTGGTGATTGGCCTCAGATTCATGAAGAAATCAAAAAGATGGGCGTTATAGTTGAGGCTATTTGGATAACACATGGTCATTTTGATCATGTAGGAGCGGCAATGCAAGCTAAAAAAGCTCTTGGTGTCAAAATTATAGGTTCACACCGTGATGATAAGCCCGTAATGGATGCAGCAAACGAAATGGCTACAAGTTACGGCATGGGTAAAACGAGCATTTGTGTTCCTGATCAGTGGTTGGAAGATGGTGATAGTGTTAATTTTGCTGGACATGTATTCAATGTTTTTCATACTCCAGGACATTCTCCTGGTCATGTTATTTACTTCAATGAAAAAGAGCGCTTTGCTTTATTAGGAGATGTACTTTTTCGTGGTTCTATTGGACGTACGGATTTTCCATTTTGTTCTTATGAACTATTGATGAAATCTATTAAGGACAAAATTTTACCTTTAGGAGATGATATTAGTTTTATCTGTGGGCATGGCCCAGGAAGCTGTATAGGTTATGAGCTCCAGTGGAACCCTTTTCTGCAAGAAGTTTAAGAGACAAAAATAAGAAAAAACCGCCCTGCGGCGATTTTTTCTTGTCGCTTATGATTTTCCCCCGTTCATATAGGATGGAGTCTAGTTGCTAATTGTGACAGGAGCGTAACAAAAATGCTCTTTCCCATCATAGCCCTTAAAAGTTCCTGTTTTCGGGTTAAACGAACGATATTTTGCCTTACAATATTGAACCCATCCAGATGTCCACTGTGGGTTTTGAGGTGTCACTACTGTTGGTGCTTGATAAACTACCTGTGTCTGTGGCACTTCATGGTATATTACTTGATGTTGCGGTGGTGCGACTTGGTAAATGATTTGTGGCTGTTCTGGTTTTTTTAAAACATTGCCCAAAAGTGTACCTGCTGCAAGGCCGAGAATTCCTGCTGCTAAAGTATCACCCGAGTCGTTACGCTCCACAAAATGTTGGTGTACATGCTTGTGACGCTCTATATGAGTGTAATTGTGTGTTTGTTTTTCATGGCGTGTTTGATGACGATTAATATGGGTTCGTGTTTGTATCTGGCGACCGTGATCAAAAAAAGGATCAACTGTTGTTGTTCTTGTGATTCTTTCATCAAATACTGATGTGGTATCCGCAAACGTTGTATTTGATGGGAAAACAGTTGCAGTGGATACTGCTGATAATATTGCTATCTTAATAAACTTTCTCATAGCGACACTCCTTTGTAATTCGTATTTTCTTATCCTACACACTTCAAACTGAATATAGCCTGAATGATTTTGGACTTTATTAGGGCAAAACGAACGAAGAGCCATTTAGTTGAGTTAATTTATGAAATCATAAAATATGATTACGATCAACATACGAGTTTTTAAAATATACTACGCTCAGAATTCTTTTATAAAGACCGTATTTATAAACTAATATAATATTCTTGGGTAATATTGAGACAATTTGAGAAAAGTTTTTAAAAGAGATAGATTGTATTTAAAAAAATTAAAATTTTTGGATTGTCTATTAGGTAAACTCCTTTTTATCTGACTTGGTAGCTGTTACACCAATGATGTTGTTCATTATTAGCCTTTTATTAAATTAATTTTTTAAAACTCTCATTGACTGTAGATATTATGTATTAAACTTCAGTTTAGAAAAAAGTTTTGATTGTAAAAAGGCGAGTGGAATTAGTCGCTATGGTGCATTAAAGGATTGTCAGTAATTGTTAGTTCTATTTTCTGTAGTTGTTTGATTTTATCACGAAGTTGTGCAGCTTCTTCAAAATTCAAGTCAGCTGCTGCTGCACGCATTAATTTTTCAAGACGTTGAATGTGGGATGTTAAATTCTTACCAACCATATCATTCTTTGTAGTAAAATCAGGAATATTTGTTTGGGTATGGCCATTTTCGCATTCTGAAGCAAGAATATCATTAATATCTTTTTTGATGCTTGTAGGGACGATATTATGTTCTTCATTGTATTTTATTTGCTTTTGTCGGCGTCTTTCTGTTTCTTGTAAAGCTCGTTCCATGGAGCCAGTGATTGTGTCTGCATAAAGGATAACTCGACCATCTATGTTACGTGCAGCGCGTCCAATTGTTTGTATGAGTGAAGTTTCAGAGCGCAAAAAACCTTCTTTATCGGCATCTAAAATAGCAACAAAACCGCATTCTGGAATATCTAGGCCTTCTCGGAGTAAGTTGATACCAATTAAAACATCAAAGGTACCAAGCCGCAGATCACGCAGAATTTCAATGCGTTCTAATGTGTCAATGTCAGAGTGCATATAGCGTACACGAATACCTTGCTCATGGAAATATTCTGTTAAATCTTCAGCCATACGCTTCGTCAATACCGTTACTAATGTACGGTAGCCTTTTTGCATTGTTTTACGAATTTCGTATACAGTATCATCAACTTGGCTGCATGCTGGGCGGACTTCTATTCGTGGGTCAATAAGCCCTGTCGGACGAATAACTTGTTCAGCAAAAATACCGTGAGACTGTTCTATTTCCCAACTTCCTGGTGTTGCAGAGACAGCGATTGTTTGTGGACGCATAGCATCCCATTCTTCAAAGCGTAAAGGACGATTGTCCATACAAGATGGAAGGCGAAATCCATATTCTGCTAGAGTAGCTTTTCGTCTAAAGTCACCGCGATACATACCACCAATTTGTGGAATGGTGACATGGCTTTCATCAATAAAAACAAGAGCATTATTTGGAATATATTCAAATAAAGTTGGAGGTGGTTCGCCAGGCTTTCGTCCTGTCAAATAGCGTGAATAATTTTCAATCCCAGGGCATGAGCCAGTTGTCTCTAACATTTCTAAATCAAAAATTGTACGCTGTTCTAAACGTTGTGCCTCTAAAAGCCTACCAGCTGTATTCAGTTCATCGAGACGATGGGCTAATTCCATTTTTATTGACTTTATTGCCTGATTTAACGTTGGTCGTGGGGTGACATAGTGTGAATTCGCATAAATCTTAATGAATTGAAGGTCATCTGTTTTTTGTCCTGTTAGAGGATCAAATTCAGTAATTGTTTCTACTTCATTGCCAAATAATGAAATACGCCAAGCGCGATCTTCGAGGTGAGCAGGAAAAATCTCTATTGTATCGCCTCGAACACGAAAAGAACCACGAATAAAGTTTATATCTTGTCGGTGATAGTGCTGAGCAACTAAATCAGAGAGTAATTTACGTTGGTCAAGCCTGTCACCTTTTTTTATTTGTAAGGTCATAGTAGTGTAAGTTTCTACTGAACCAATACCGTAAATACAGGATACAGATGCAACGATAATGACATCGTCACGTTCTAATACGGCGCGTGTTGCTGCGTGGCGCATGCGGTCGATTTGTTCGTTAATGGATGATTCTTTTTCAATGTAAGTATCAGAGCGTGCAACATATGCTTCTGGTTGATAATAGTCATAATAAGAAACAAAATACTCAACAGCATTGCTGGGAAAAAAGTTTTTAAATTCTCCATAGAGTTGAGCAGCTAGAGTTTTATTGGGTGCTAAAATTAAGGCTGGTCGTTGTGTTTTTTCAATGATTTTTGCCATTGTGTAGGTTTTTCCGGAGCCAGTGACACCTAAGAGAACTTGAGTATGCTCATTTTTTTCAATTCCCTCAATCAAAGTTTTAATTGCTTGAGGTTGATCCCCTGCAGGTTCAAAAGATGTTTTTATCTGAAATGGAATACCGCCTTCAGATTTTTCAGGACGAATAGGGCGGTGAGGTGTCCATAATTCTCCATTTTTAAAAAGAGGATTTCCTGATGCAATGAGTGCAGAAAGAGCTTCCACTGTTGCTGTGACACCATTTTTCATTTTTACATCCTTTGATATAAAACTTCTGTTGTTTTGAAGTAAATACTCACTAAATTTTATAACTCAATTAAGATAGCGGAAAAGTATTATTAAGAAAATTGAGTTGATTTAAATATAAGTTGGTTAATTGAAGGCAGAAATTTTTATTATAATAATAAGCGTACTATTGTTTGTAATTTTTTTGTGTACAATGATCAAATGTAATATTAATTTATATTTACTAAAACTGCTATTAATAATGGATGTTATTTGTGAATGAAAGTCTCGTATATGAACGATAAAGGTCATTTCCATCTTTAAATGAAAGGTAACGAGATGATACCCATCCTGTTTGGGCATTATATCTGATGTAGCACCATTCTTGTCTACAAACTTGGACAAATATCAATTGTCCTGCAGGAATTAAACCACGGAATGCAGATTGCACACTTGGTCCCATTCTAAAATTAAGATTTTCCGTAACAAAAGCATCTATACAGTTGCCTGTTTTTGTAAACAGAAAGAGGAAGCTAAACGCAAAAAAAAATATCAACTTTTTCATTTTCTCAAGAAGATTCTTATCCAGAATTTTCTCCTTCTCACTTTTATGCAAGATACCTTATGCTAGGTTAGGACAAAACAGCAAAAAAGACAATTGTTTCTTCCATTTCTCTTTTTTTTAAAGAGCTTAGTTAGTGAATTTTGGATTTTGAAAATGATATGAACCCGATTAGGAAATGCTTTGCTTTGATCATTTTTTATTTTTATATGGAAAACAAAGATGCTGTACTATATAATAAAAGAAATTGTGGTTTTCGGATTCCAAAAGTAATTTTGGGAGCCGTTTTTTGTGTTTTTATTGAGCCTTCCATGTAACAGAAAGGGACGGATGATGGAAAAAGTTCCGATGACTACAACTGGTTTTGAAAGTCTAAAAGAAGAATTGCGTTGGCGTCAACAACAGGAGCGTCCACGAATTATTGAATCAATCTCTGAGGCGCGGGCGCACGGTGATTTATCTGAAAATGCTGAATATCAAGCTGCTAAAGAGGCGCAAAGTCATAATGAAGGGCGTATAAATGAGCTTGAAGATTATATTGCACGTGCAGAAGTAATCAATGTCTCACGCCTTTCTGGTGATAAAATTAAATTTGGAGCCACTATAAAGCTTTTAGATGAAGATACTGAAGAGAAAAAGGTATATCAAATTGTTGGCGATCAAGAGGCTGATGTAAAAACTGGTAAAATTTCTATTTCTTCTCCTATTGCACGTGCACTCATCGGGAAGCAAGAAGGTGATGTAATTGAAGTAAATGCTCCAGGTGGTTCGCATAACTATGAAATTATTCAGGTTCAGTATATTTGATTAGAGAATGGTAGTTGAGCGGATGATATTTAAACTAATTTAATTTCTTATTGTTTATTGCTATGCATGTATCGTTGGAAGATACAGAAATTATTGCACCTCATTTTAAAAGGCGTTTATCAGGGGTGACGTCTACAATTATTCAGCTGGTTCCGTTGCAACGAAAGAATAATGTGCGCATATCTACTTTCGGGGTGGGGTTGCCGCAAGATTTACCGGCTATTTCCTGTAAGGATCTCTTAGGGCTTTGGAAAGGCCCTAAAGGGAAACCATTTCGTATTTGGCATGCTCGACGTAATATTGAAATGTTGTTCGGGGTGTTCTTGCGAGATATTCTGCGAATGAAGCTTAGACTTGTTTTTACATCGGCATCTCAACGTTATCATAAGCCTTTTACAAAAGGGCTGATTCGTTGTATGGATCAAGTTATTGCAACCAGTGTACGGACAGGATCTTATCTAAAAGTGCCCCATCATGTTATTATGCATGGGGTGGATGTTAGGCGTTTTTCACCTCCTAAAAATATTGATGATTATTTTTCTTCATCTGGGTTGCCTGGGAAGTATGCGATAGGGTGTTTTGGGCGTGTGCGTCATTCTAAAGGCACTGATTTGTTTGTGGAGGCAATGATAGAATTGTTGCCACGCTATCCTGATTGGACAGCAATTATTGCTGGTCGTACTACGGTGCAGCATTTTCGTTTTGAAAAAGAGTTGCGCTATAAAATTTCTGAATCCGGTTTAAATGATCGCATTATTTTTCTCGGTGAGGTGTTGGATACACCTTTGTGGTATCGTCGTTTATCGCTTTATGTGGCACCTTCTCGAATAGAGGGTTTTGGTTTGACCCCATTAGAAGCAATGGCATCTCAAACGGCTGTAGTAACTAGCGATGCAGGGGCTTTTACAGAATTAGTGGTAGAAGGAACAGGAACGGTTGTAAAAATGGGAGATGGATTGGCTTTAACCTCGGCGATAGAACCTTATCTTTCTGATTTAGAAAAAACACGGTTAGCAGGGAAAAAAGCTTTAGACCATGTTCGTACTCACTTTCCTTTGGAAAAAGAGGCCTTTGCAATTGATAATGTTTATAAAACAATGTTTACAGAATGAATGCTAGAAATGTACTTAAAGGTTTTAGTGAACAACAAGTAAATAAGTATTTTTATGTGATTTGATATTATAAAATAAAGAGTATATTTAAAAATAGTAATAAATTTGTATTTTTTAATTTATATAAATTTTATACGTACTGTTTATTTTGACAAATATAAGGCTATACTTTAACGCTGTTAATCTATCTATTTTAAAATAGAAGTATTATAACTTATATTGAAAACTTCTATTCAAAAATAAGAGTTATTTATTTTATATTGTAAAATTTATTCAATCATAATTTATAGTTTTGGCTTAAGTATAGTTTGGAATATTTGATGTATGTAAGATGAGGTTGTGAGGGGAAAGTTCTCATATCATTTTTGTCGTTGGTTATTGGTTTGAAGTTATTTCATCAGTTTAATTGCTTAAAATTAGATGTTACAATATATTAAAATTGTTCACGCCAGAAGGCAGGGATAAAAAATATAAATATTGTTATAATTTCAAGACGACCGGCTAACATCATAAAGCTTAAAATCCATAAAGCATTGTCATTGATTGTAGAAAAATTGCCAACAGGGCCAATAATGTCTCCGAAACCTGGTCCAATATTGGACAGTGCAGTTAAAACACCCGTAAAGGCAGAGGTAAAGTCAAGACCAGTTGTGAGTAGAAGTGCAGTTCCAATAATAAGACAGAACATATAAAGGCATACAAAAAATAAAACGGCTTTAGAAACATCACTAGAGATATTAGAATGATCATAGTGAGTTTTTACAATTATATTAGGAGAGAGAAGTTTTGCCATATTTGTTTGTGCAATACGCCAAAGTATGATTAAGCGATTGATCTTCATTCCACCAGATGTAGAACCAGCGCATCCGCCAGTAAAGGAAATAATGAAAAAGATACCAAGTGCAAAAGGTCCCCAAAGTTGATAATCTTCAGCACTATAGCCAGTAGTGCTAATGATAGATGAAAGATGAAAAATTACATCAAGGAAAATCCAATAAAAGGTACGGTGCTCATGAAATCGCATCCATGCCGCTAAAGCAAAGCTAAAAAGGAGAACAATATTTAGAAAAACAATTACTTGAGGATCAATACAGCGCTTAGAGCGACCAGGAAGCACTAATTTAACATAAAGCACGAAGGGTAAAGCAGAAAGTAACATGAAGGTTGTTGCAACAATCAAAATAGCTGGCTTATCAGCAAAATAAGCAAAAGAAGTATCGTGAGTTGAAAAACCAGCTGTTGCGATTGTGCTCATCGCATGGTTTATTGCATCAAATAGGGTCATACCAGCAGCAAAATAGGAGAGCGTGCAAGCAAGTGTTAATCCAACGTAAGCTATGATAATTCCATTGGCGATTTGGTTAATACGAGGCAGTATTTTTTCAGATTTATCTGATGATTCCATATGAAAAAGCTGAACACCTCCAACGCGGAGTGAAGGCAAGAGCAATAGTGCTAAACCAACAAAACCAATACCTCCAATCCAGCACATAATAGAACGCCATAATAAGATACTACGCGATAAATGATCAAGACCATTAATTACTGTAGAACCTGTGGTTGTAATTCCAGAAACCGACTCAAAAATTGCTCCTGCAAGAGAAATTGGAAGAGAAGAGAGATAAAGGGGTAAAGCGCCCATAATGCTTCCTGTTAGCCAAAGACAAGCAGTAAGCATGAAGCCAAGTCGCGCTGAAAAACGACAAGTAACACCCCTTGTTGCCAAAAGAACCAGTGTTGCCAACATAGTAGTCATGACACAAGAATAAAGAAAAACCTTCCAGTCCCGATTGCCATCGTGTAAATCTATAAACACTGGCAAAAGCATCGCCATTCCCATGATTAACGCAAAACGCGCACAGACATTAATAATAAATTGAAAAATGATTATTCCCTATCTTTTGTTATTTTGTTCCAGTTTCCTTACCTATTTGGAATCTCTTGCTCACAAGATAAAGCCAAATTTCTACATTAAGAAGTGTTTTCTGATAAGTCGATAAGCAACCCTTTATAAAAAATAAGAAAGATATGTATACACATTTAAGTTAAGCTGTTGAAATAAGTTAAGCTGTTGAAAAGTGTTTTTTTTAAGGCTGTATTTTATTATAACTTATAAAGTAATAAAAAGACAAGAAGTGAAAGGGGTTTTATGGTGCAATCGCATATTCGCTTGCTTATTATTGGCTCGGGAGCGGCTGGTTATACAGCTGCGATCTATGCTGCTAGAGCAATGCTTCAACCGGTCTTGGTTACTGGATTACAGCAGGGTGGGCAGTTGACGATTACAACTGATGTTGAAAATTATCCAGGTTTTTCTACTCCAGTTAAAGGACCATGGTTGATGGAGCAGATGGCAAAACAAGCTGAACATATGGGCACAAAAATCATTTATGATGTCATTGTAAAAGCTAATTTATCAGAGCGTCCTTTTGTTTTATATGGTGATTCAGGAACGCAGTATTTTTGTGATACGTTGATTATTGCGACAGGAGCACAGGCGCGTTGGCTTGGTTTAGAAAGCGAACAGACATTTATGGGAGGGGGTGTATCTGCTTGTGCTACATGTGACGGTTTTTTCTACCGTGATAAAGATGTTCTTGTTGTAGGAGGTGGAAATACAGCTGTTGAAGAGGCTCTTTATTTATCAAATTTAGCTAAAACCGTAACTATCATTCATCGGCGGGATTATTTTCGAGCAGAAAAAATTTTGCAGGATAGGCTGCTTTCTTGTGATAATGTACATGTCATGTGGAATCATGTGGTAGAAGAGATTATTGGTTTGTCAGGTCAGACTTCAAGGGGAGCTATGGTAACGGGCGCACGGCTTAAAAATATTAAGACTGATCAAGAGGTAAAGGTAAATGCAGATGGAATATTTATTGCTATTGGGCATGATCCTGCGGTCTCTTTATTTGAAGGGCAGCTGAAGCAGAAGCAAGGTGGCTATTTGTGGACAGCTCCGGATTCAACGGCAACAAGTGTTGCTGGTGTTTTTGCTGCAGGAGATGTTGCAGATGATAAGTTTCGCCAAGCTATAACAGCAGCTGGAAGGGGGTGTATGGCTGCGTTGGAGGCAGAGAGATTTTTAGATTTGCAGGTGTAAATACGTAAAACCAGACATCCATAAAAATAAAAAATTGAAGGAAAAGTTGTGATGTCACCATTGGATTGGGATAAGTTAAGAATTTTTCATGCTGCAGCAGAGGCGGGTTCTTTTACGCATGCAGCTCAAAAACTTCATTTATCTCAGTCGGCAATTTCACGACAAGTTTCAGTTTTAGAACAGGATGTCGGGGTGTCTTTATTCCAGCGTCATGCGCGTGGTTTGATTTTGACAGAACAAGGTGAAATTCTTTATCGTACAGCGCGTGATGTTTTGGTAAAGCTTGAAAGAGCACGCTTGCAGTTAGGTGAAAGCTGTGAAAAGCCAACTGGGTGTTTGCGTGTTACATCGACCTTTGGAATGGGAGCAGGATGGCTTGTAGAGCATATGCCTGAGTTTCTTAGTCTTTACCCAGATATGCAAATTCAACTCTTGTTTGCCGATGAAGAACTTGATCTGGTAATGCGTCATGCAGATTGCGCAATTCGCTTATGTCAACCTCAACAGCCTGATCTGATACAAAGAAAATTATTTACGATTCATATGCATGTTTATGCTTCAAAAAACTATATTAAAAGTTACGGTAAACCAGAAAAATTATCTGAGTTGGATGCACACCGCATCATTTCATTTGGTGAACCTGTTCCAGCTTATCTATCTGGCTTAAATTGGCTGACAAAGGCTGGAAGAAATGATGGATATATGCGTGTTCCAGTATTACAAATTAATAATATTATTTCAATTAAGAACGCACTTATACATGATCTTGGTATTGCTGTGCTCCCTGACTATATTGTGAATAATGATGATCGATGTGTACGGCTTTTCCCTGATATAGCTGATATTCCTTCTTTTGATACTTTCTTTTGTTATTCTGATGCTTTAAAAAATGTGGCAAAATTAAAGGCTTTTCGAGATTATATTTTTCTCAAAGCGCGTAAATGGCCTTTTTAGTGGTGAATATATTTTAGCTATGTGTTTATTGCATAGCAGGTACGCGTAAGTTTTTATTGTTCTTCTTCGTAGAAAATGACATAAAATTACCATCTCTTGATTATGTTGCCTCCCATTGCATTTTCTTGAGTGTTCCCTTGTAAGAATTTTCAGATTGATTTTATCTCTGAGAATTTATAACTTTGCCGGGCATTTTTGTCCGGTTTTTTTTGTTTTTGAAAAAATAGAAAATTGATTTAAAAATTATGAGGGAGATAATTTGAAATATCTTAAGAATGTTTAAGTACTCTAAAAATGGTCAAATCTTTGGAACAGAATTGAAAATACTTTGGTTAGTCAGTTACTGTAAAATAAAAATGTAATAGATCATATACTGTAAGTATCAAATTTTTAAAATCACAGATTACAAATTTCAGTAGCTATAATATTTGATGACGTATAACAATCTGAGAAAAGCTATTTTATCTTATAAATTAAAGCAGTTAGCCGTTTTGTTTTAACATGAAAAAGAGTTCTATTCTATGTAGATATCATGTTAAAGTTGTTTGCACATTATGTAGCCGAAAAAGCATTTAAAAAACTTTAATTTTTGAGATCATATCACTTTTATTAATATGCAATTTTCTATGGAATGTAATAGTTTATCCATATTCAACTCGCAAAAAATATCATTCAAAAGGAACTATAAATCTAAAACATGGATATATCTCAAGCTTTAAAGCAAACTATCACAAAAGCGTTGGATACGTAAGCAAGCTTCTTTAAGTAGTTTTTCTGACGTTGCATAAGAAATACGAAATGCTGGACCAAGTCCAAAAGCGGATCCATGAACTACAGCTACAGATTCTGTTTCGAGAAGCGCTATTACAAAGTCTTCGTCATTTTTTATAACCTGACCTGAGGGGGTTTTTTTTCCGATGAGCTTTGCACAGGAAGGATAAACATAAAAGGCACCTTCTGGTGTTGGGCAGTGAATGCCAGGAGCTTGATTTAACATGGAAACAACGAGATCACGGCGTGCTTGAAAAATACTTTTATTTCGAGAGATAAAGTCTTGTGGACCATTGAGTGCCTCAACTGCTGCCCATTGCGAAATAGAGCTTGTACCAGAAGTTTGTTGACCTTGAATGGTATCCATAGCTTTAATTAATTGTTGTGGTCCGCCTGCGTAACCAATTCTCCAACCTGTCATAGCATATGCTTTTGAAACCCCATTCATTGTGAGGGTTCGATCGTAAAGCTTTGGTTCTACTTGAGCTGGTGTGACAAAATTAAAGCCTTCATATGTTAAATGTTCATATATATCGTCAGTAAGGATATATACATGAGGATATTTCAATAAAACATCTGTTAGCTTTTTTAATTCATCATAGGTATAAGCTGCTCCTGATGGATTTGAAGGGGAATTAAAAACAAACCATTTCGTTTTATCTGTAATGGTAGACTCTAAATCTTGGGGTTGTAGTTTATAAGAAAATTCAGCTTTTGTTTCTACAAAGCGAGCTATACCACCGTTAAGAGTGATCATTTCTGGATAACTTACCCAATAAGGAGATGGAATGATAACTTCGTCTCCTTTATTTAAAGTTGCCATAAATGCATTAAAGAGGATTTGTTTTCCTCCTGTCCCAACAATGATTTGCTCTGGTTCATAAACAAGATTGTTTTCTCTTTTGAATTTTGCAGCAATTGCTTGACGCAATTCTGGAATACCAGATATAGGCGTATATTTTGTTTCTCCACGCTGAATAGCTTCTATGGCAGCATTTTTGATGTTGTCTGGCGTATCAAAATCAGGTTCTCCAGCGCTTAAAGCAATGACATCACGACCTAATGCTTTTAAGTTACGTGCTTTTTGAGAAACAGAAATTGTTGCAGAAGGTTTGATACAAAAAAGCTTATCGGCGATAAAAGCCATAATCAGATTCCTTATGAAATGTGAGAAAATTTCAAAGATATTTTAGAAGATATTATATTATATGCAATAAAAAATTGCAGAAATATTATCAAAGGATTTTATTTCAGGTTAAGTGGTATTTTTTATAATTCTTTAAGCAAGCAGTTTTGGATGATAAAATTATGAAAGCTTTAAGGAGAAGGGGAAAAGCATATTCATTAATGGTTCTTACAAGGACGGATGGTGAGGTTCATAAGTTAAAAATTGAGCTTTTATGAAAAAATCCTTACTTTATAGGTAAGGATTTGAAAATATAAATAGCAGAAAAACCTAAAAAATCAAAGGACTGTAAGGTTATTCGCAGCCAATTTTCCTGAACGACGATCTTGAAGAACTTCGTAAGAAATTTTTTGTCCTTCTTTTAGATCATTTAAACCAGAACGCGAAACGGCGGAAATGTGCACGAACACATCTGCACTTCCGTCATTAGGTTGAATAAATCCAAATCCTTTTGTAGAATTAAACCACTTAACTGTTCCTGTAGACATAGGAAACTCCTTAGAATAATACATTATTACATACTGAAGCCAAAAGCATTCAATACAGTTCTCAATCGAAATTAGGTGGGAGAAGTCTCGTCAAAATGCATGCCGCTTAAAAATGAGCGAAAGCCATACAGGAAAGAAAGTCACATAACCGAAAGTTCGACTTGATACTCTTAATTTTTTTTTGAATGAAAAGCAAGCTTTATTAAATATCTTTTCATATAAAACGATAAATAAAAATGTAGAAGATGATATGCTTTTGCGCATAGGAAAACTTTTTTAAGTAAAATAACTTTGCAATGAGCGTACTTCGAGACTATTTTTTTTGAGAGCCTTTATGGCTTTACTTGCAGCTTCAGCACCGGCCACTGTTGTGTAGTATGGGACTTTTTGCATAAGTGCTGCATAGCGCAGAGATTTAGAATCTGAAATAGCACTGGCGGTGTTAGTTGTATTAAAAATTAATTGAATTTGTCGATTGTGAATAGCATCTTCAATGTGAGGGTGTCCTTCTAGGACTTTATTGATTTTTTCTGCCTTAATGTTATGTTCGGAAAGAAATTTTTGTGTTCCACTTGTTGCTAAAACAGAAAAGCCAAGTTCCGTTAGATGCTTAACAGGAGTTAAAATGCGTTTTTTGTCGTCATCTTTGACAGACACGAACACAGTTCCTTCTTGTGGAAGTTCAACACCAGCTCCAAGTTGAGCTTTAGCAAAAGCAAGTGCAAAATCATAATCAAGCCCCATAACTTCACCTGTTGAACGCATTTCAGGACCAAGCAGTGTGTCGACGCCTGGAAAACGTGCAAAAGGAAAGACAGCTTCTTTTACAGCTATACGTTGTTTTTGTTGTATAGATGGTAATCCACCATAAGCTTGGAGAGTGCTATGAAGTGTTTCTCCTGCCATAATACGTGCAGCCATTTTAGCAATGGGACGGCCAATTGTTTTTGCAACGAATGGAACAGTACGCGAAGCACGCGGGTTGATTTCTAGAACATAAATCATTTCATTTTTTATGGCATATTGTATATTCATAAAACCACGAATATGCAATGCTTGTGCTAATGCTTTGGTTTGACGTTCCAATTCAGTTACTAATGCACGTGAAAGTGTACGTACTGGTAAGGAACAGGCTGAATCGCCAGAGTGAATGCCGGCTTCTTCAATATGTTCCATGATACCAACGATTAGCGTTTCTTTTCCATCACACAGACAGTCAACATCTACTTCAATAGCTTCTGTAAGATAGGTATCGAATAAAAGAGGATTTTCCCCAAGCAGTATATTGATCTGTCCTGTTTTATCATTGGGATAGCGGGCTTTGATGTCTTCTGATATTAATTCAGGAACTATTTCGAGTAAATAGTTTTGCAAGGTTTTCTCATCGCGGATAATTTGCATAGCACGCCCTCCTAGAACATAAGAAGGACGTACGATTAATGGAAAACCTAATTCATGGGCAACAAGGCGGGCTTGTTCAATTGAGTGAGCAATACCATTTTTTGGTTGTGTTAAATTAAGTTTGCGTAATAATTTTTGAAAGCGATCTCTATCTTCTGCTAAATCAATAGCATCAGGTGAGGTTCCTAAAATAGGGATATTATTTTTTTCGAGTGCACTTGCTAGTTTTAAGGGCGTTTGTCCGCCAAATTGAACAATAACACCAATCAATTCTCCTCTTTCTTTTTCTGTGTTTAAAATTTCTAAAACATCTTCTGTTGTCAAAGATTCAAAGTAAAGACGGTCAGATGTATCATAATCAGTTGAGACTGTTTCGGGGTTACAGTTAATCATAATGGCTTCAAAGCCTGCATCTTGTAATGCAAAAGCAGCGTGGCAACAACAATAGTCAAATTCAATGCCTTGTCCAATACGATTGGGGCCTCCCCCTAAAATTGCTACCTTTTTTCGTTCAGAAACTTGCGCTTCTGAATGTTCAATCCCTGCAAAGGGAACTTCATAGGTTGAATACATATATGCTGTGGGAGAATAAAATTCAGCTGCGCAGGTATCAATACGTTTAAAAACAGGTTTGACATTTAGTGCTTTGCGCAAATCAGCAATATCATCAGGTTCTTTCCCGGTAAGAGTGGCTAATCGTGCATCCGAAAAACCCATAGCTTTTAACATGCGTAAATTATATGCATCTTCAGGTAGCCCATGAGTGCGGATGCACTGTTCCATTTCAATGATGGAAGCTATTTGTTCTAAAAACCATTGGTCAATTTTGCTAATTTGGTGAATTTCATGTAAGGATAAACCCATGCGTATTGCTTGAGCTATATAGCGTAGACGATCGGGACTTGGTATCGCGATGACAGACCGTATAGAGTTTTGTTCATCACCTTCAGCATGTTCAGGAATTGTAATTTCATCAAATCCTGTAAGACCTGTTTCAAGTCCGCGTAAAGCTTTTTGCAAGGATTCTTGAAAAGTTCGGCCAATCGCCATGACCTCTCCTACAGACTTCATTGCAGTTGCTAAAACAGATGATGAACCAGGAAATTTTTCGAAAGCGAAACGAGGAATTTTGGTAACAATATAATCGATAGTAGGTTCAAATGATGCTGGTGTTGTTCCACCTGTAATATCATTTTTTAATTCATCAAGTGTATAACCAACTGCTAATTTAGCTGCTACCTTGGCGATTGGGAAACCTGTTGCTTTTGAGGCAAGTGCTGAAGAGCGAGAAACACGAGGGTTCATTTCAATAACAATCAAGCGACCATCTTGGGGATTGACAGCAAATTGTACATTAGATCCTCCTGTTTCCACGCCAATTTCACGCAGTACAGCTATCGATGCATTCCGCATACGTTGATATTCTTTATCGGTTAAAGTGAGGGCAGGAGCTACAGTAATGGAATCACCGGTATGTATTCCCATAGGATCAATATTTTCGATAGAACAGACAATGATACAGTTATCGTTTTTGTCACGGACGACTTCCATTTCATATTCTTTCCACCCCAAAACACTTTCTTCAATCAGAACTTCTGTTGTGGGTGAAGCTTCAAGGCCGCGTTCAATAATTTCGTAGAATTCAGAGCGATTGTATGCAATTCCACCACCTGTACCACCAAGAGTAAATGAAGGACGGATAATGGCTGGAAGACCAACGATATCAAGAGCTTGAACAGCTTTTGCGGTAGCATGTGCTACATAGTGTTTTTTACGTTCCGTTTCTGCATGATGCCAATTTTTTTCAAGTTTTTCTAATGCCTCATCGAATGCATCACCAGAAAGTTGCGCTTTAAGTTCATCACATTTTTTTGCGTATAGTTTGCGATTTTCCTCTTTAAGCTCAGTGGCATTGGCTAAGATAGAGCGCGGTGTTTCTAAACCAATTTTTTCCATTGCTTGACGAAATAAGGCACGATCTTCAGCTTTATCAATTGCTTCAGCATTTGCACCTATCATTTCAACATTATAGCGGTCTAATATCCCCATGCGCTTTAATGATAAAGCGGTATTGAGTGCTGTTTGTCCTCCCATAGTTGGCAAGAGAGCATTAGGGCGCTCATGAGCAATAATTTTAGCAACTATCTCAGGTGTGATGGGTTCAATATATGTTGCATCAGCTATATCTGGATCCGTCATAATAGTGGCAGGATTGGAATTAACCAAAATAATTCGGTAACCTTCTTCTTTTAATGCCTTACAAGCTTGTGTTCCAGAATAGTCAAATTCACATGCTTGACCAATGATAATAGGTCCTGCTCCAATGATAAGAATAGATTTTATATCTGTACGCTTTGGCATATTCTCTTCCTATGACAAACACCCGTGCTTTGCTATTGCGGAAAGCAAAGTATTTAAATTTGCTGCTAAAATAGTTTTATAAGTTAATAAACAAAGAAAGTAAGTTAGAAAATACTTTTTCCATGTTTTTTTCATAATTGGAAAAACTAACATGGTTAGCAGAACATAAATAAGCATTTGTTTGTGATAAATGAAGTTTTCAAGTGATAAGTAAGTTTCTTATATGCAATGGTATATATTGCATAACATGTTGGTTCTTTTAAGTTTTTTTGTTCAATCTTTTTGATGTTTTTAAAATTCAAACCAAAAACAAGTAACAACCATAGTTAATTTATTGTAAAAATATCCTAAAATGTGAATTTTTTTTAATGTGATGTACGATATTATATTTTTATTTTTATGACGATTTTTTTGTATGATGAGTTTCCATAGGTATACAAAAATTGGGACTGCTATTTTTCAATTGTACATCTTCTGTATTATATTTCAGATTTAGCTAGATTTTGTTAGATGATAACATTGCAAAAAACATTGTATGTATTTTACAAAATTGGTTATTATACTTCATAAAAATTTTTTTATAGTTTATTTTAAAAATAACTGGTTTAAAGTCACAAAACTCTACATATGAACTTATTTCAGAGATATATAACCTTATGTTTTTAAATACCCTTATTATAAATCAAAAAAAATTGTTTAGTGATTGGGTCATAAAAAAGGGGATATCCCATCATATATTAAAAAAAATGGTGGTAGAATGGCTGAATCTCAACGATGAAAAGATTATTTAAATGCAGTAGGAATTATTAAAAAGAAAATATTATTATTCTACTTGGTGTATTGCTTTATAAATATGAAAATGATGTTCGTTGATAGATATTGTGTTATATTCTTCTCTATGAATATTGTTAAGATATAAGATTAAAAATAAGAGAGACTATCTTTTATAAATTAAATTCCTAGCACAGATAATATAATATTGTTGCTTTAAGAAAGTTATTTATTGTATCAATATGGAATGTTATTAGCGATATAATTTTCTATTTATTATAAATATATATTAAAATAAGAGTATTTAAATTTTTTGCTTTTATTAATTAGTATAACAATAATTTTATATTAATACTTTTAACAATAAAGTATTGTTCTAACAATATATAATATAAAAATTGATATTACATTAAAATAAGAGTAAATCACTCAATTTATAAAAAGAAATAATTCTTTACAAAAAAAGAATAAAAGATGAGGTTATTTAATTCAACTGCTTTTTATAGTCCATAATGAGATTGTAAAAACGTTGAAATAAATAATGGCTGTCTTGTGGACCCGGAGAAGCTTCAGGATGATGTTGAACAGAAAAAATTGGCTTTCCGATAATTCGAATACCACAGTTTGAACCATCAAAGAGAGACACATGTGTTTCTTCAACACATTGTGGCAGAGATGTGGTATCTACAGTAAAACCATGATTCATGGACACAATTTCAACTTTTCCAGTGATAAAGTCCTTAACGGGATGATTAGCGCCATGATGCCCTTGATGCATTTTGATGGTTTTAGCTCCAACAGCAAGAGCTAAAAGTTGATGTCCGAGGCATATGCCAAAAAGCGGTATATTACTTTCAATGAGTTCTTTAATGGTTGGAACAGCATAATTGGCTGTGGCAGCTGGATCTCCTGGCCCATTAGAAAGAAAAATACCATCAGGTTTCATTGCAAAAATTTCTTTTGAAGTTGTATGTGCTGGTACGATAGTTATGCGCGCACCTTGTGCAGCGATAAGTCTAAGAATATTACGTTTAATACCATAGTCAATTGCAACTATGTGAACATTATATGTGTTATTTGCGCTATAGCCTTTATTCCACACCCACGGTTTTTCATTCCATTCTACCAGCTGTTTTGATGTGGCTTCCTTTGCTAAATCAAGATTGATAAGACCAGTCCATTTTTGTGCACGTTCTTTTAAGAAATTGATATCAAAATTTCCGTTTTGGTCATGAGCAATGATACCATTTAGCATTCCTTTTTCACGGATTAGAGTAGTTAACGCCCGTGTATCAATGCCATGAAGTGCAATAATTTGACGTGCTTTGAGCCATTGGTTAAAATTTTTATTTGCACGATAATTAGAAGGATGAGTGATATCTGCTTTAAAAATAGCCCCAACTGCACCATGGAAATTTAGAGGTGTAAGATCTTCGATATCTTCACCATTTGTGCCTACATTGCCGATGTGAGGAAAAGTGAAATTAACGATTTGTTTCTTATATGATGGATCTGTAAGGATTTCTTCATAGCCCGTCATCGCAGTATTGAAGCATATTTCGGCTTCGACAATACCTGTAGCACCTGCTCCTTTACCTTCAATAATTGTTCCATCTGCCAATATCAGCAACGCTGTTGGTTTGCTCCTTATATTCCAAGGATTGTGAGATGAGGTAGTTTGTGTCATAATTTGTGCCCACAATGCGTAATTGAAAGGTATAATGATAGCATTATACGAAAAGAACGATAGATTCTGTGTGTATTGCTATTGCGATATTCTATTTTGAAGTGAAAGTATAGGTATATTCCCTTAAGAGGTAAAGTCCTGTTTTGGATTTTCTAGGGTTTGGTATTATTTTTTATAATGTATAATATCTATGTCAGAATTTTAGGATATTGTTATTCTTCTTTAATAAATTGAATAGAGTGGTCGTATAATCGGATTGTACAGCTGAAGAGGATGATATATCCTATTAAATCGGTTTTCATGATTATAGAGATATAATACCATTTATTACATTGAAAAATAGCCAAAAATGATACAAGGCAAATTTTTTAAGCCTTAGTATAGCTTATGCAGACTGATATTCATTAACTATTCTATTATCGCAGCTCTATTCGAAATATTCAATTCTGTTATGGATGTATTTATTTTATAAATTTGGATTATTAGCACTTATACCAGAGTCATAATACATTAAGGCATTGAATATTTCGAATATAATTGATATTTAATAATAAATTATAGAAATATAATGAGCGTTTCTGATATTAGAGTCATTGTTGACGTAAATTTTTCTCTTTATGTATGACTGGATGTGAGTAAAAGAAGAGATATGTTTCTCAAGGATTTTTAGTTAATCATTTAAAATATAACTATAATCACTCACAAAAATCACTCACAAAATTTTTTATCCGTTAATTTTAACTCTCCTTGCTGATAATGGCAGTAGTTTTTACAATTAAAAGGATGTAAAATTTCGAAAATTTTTCCTGAAAAGACTATAACCGAACTTTACGTCCCAACCATATGAGGATACATGCTCCAATAAAGCCTGAAATAAGATAGCCTATCCAACCTGAAAGGTTAATTCCAAAAAGACTTAAAAGAGAGCTTGCTAATGCAGCTCCAGCAATTCCTAAAAAAACGTCTAGAAGTATTTTAGTTTGACTTTTCATAACGTATTGGGCTGCCCAACCGGCTAATCCACCAACAACAATAGCTGCAATCCATCCAATATGTGTGTCTTCCATTGAATCCCCCTTTTTCCTTATACCTAAACTATTTTCACAGTTAGGGTGTCTTTTATAAAGTTCAAGCCTTTTTAAGTTTGAGGAACAGATGTCATCGGTAACAATTTTTTTTACAAATAATCCGATCGTACTGTGAGTTCAGTGCTAACTTCAGAAATATATTTGTACAATATGTTTTTGGTCATGGTTTCAAAATCTCTAAAGCCAATAGTCATTTTATTAAAAAGATTAACTGATTGCTGTAAAGAAGCTAAAGAGTATAAAAGAGTGTACTCGTATGCAGTTTTTCTAATTTTTGAACAAATAAAAAGAATAAAATACAATAGCGCAAGCAATGAATTTTTTTCTTAAAATATTAGAAAGGAAGTTTTTAAATTCATATCAATAATATGTAAATTGGTATAAAAAAATTTTACTTAAATTGTTCAATTGGCTTTGTAATTTAAATTGGTAAAGTACATTATTTTAGTTAAGTTTATATTTTATATTTTGATAATGTACTTCTTCCATGGAAGTAATAACTATTCATTTCTTTGATAATGAATGATTTTCAAAATAACGGTTTTTCCATTTATTGTTTAGGAGGATTCCGTAGACGGGAACTTTTGAGTAGTCCCTGTGCTTCTAAAATTGGGTAAATCATTGAGGTCAAAAGAGAGTTTATCTGTTTCAGATCATGCACAGTATCGAGATGAAGACTAGACGATTCTATATTCTTTAAGCCGCTCTCACGGAGACGTTTAAAATGCTTAAGACCCATCTCTTTTTCCAAATTTCGAAGATGATCTTTTTTTTGCACCAATAAATGTGCCGTGTGTGTGTCACGCGAAACAAGGACATTAAATGCGATATGCGCATTGGCTAAGACAATGGAATGAAAACGAAGTAGGTCATTCCATCCATCATCGCTGAATTGTAAACCTTTTTTTTGTTTCTTTTTGACCAACATCAGCATATTATGAATGATAACATCTCCTGCTTGATCTAATTTTATACAAGCATCTAACAGTTCTTGCATTTGAAAAGCTTCTTCATCGGATAACTTTTGTCCAGCTAACCGTGCAAGATAAAGTTTGATGGCAGTATGCTTTTTATCTAATATGGTATTCAATTGGTTGAGTTCACGTATGATATTGGGATCCGGCTTTTCATAAAGTCCCATAATTTTTTCAAGCATAATGTCTACAAGATCACAAATATGGATCACTTCACGCATAACGTTAGAAAGTGCTAAAGTTGGGCGTTCAATAACGCTGTCATCAAGAGCTGTTTGATCGGATAAATTAATACTTTTATTAATTTGCTTTTTTTTTGTAGTGATATGAATAATTTTAGTTGTTAATTTTAAAATCCACTTTGATAGTGGTATTCCAGCAAATAGCGTAAGAACATTAAAAGCAATGTGAGTGTTAACCACTTGAGTAGGGGCATCACGACCAAGCCACGTGATGGACGGTTGAAAGTAGAGAAATAAAATAAGGATCAGTATTGAGCCAGCTCCGCGCATAAGTAAATTGCCCAATGGAATAATGCGAGAATCAAGAGGAGCATTGCGTGTTAAAAGTGGCGCTATGAGAGAAGAGCCGAAATTGACCCCAAGAACCATTACGACACATAATTGGGTCTGAATGAGGTGGTAGTTGGCGAAATTGAGTAGCAAGATAATTCCAGCGATGGACGAGTGCAAGACATAGGTCAATGTGGCCGCTAACAAAAAAGAGGAGATAGGATCAGTTGAAAGATAGTTAATAATGCTAGGCAAGATTGCACTATCACGTAAAGGTTCTGTGGCTGCACTTATCATTTGTAAAGATAGAACTAAAAGGCCAATACCAATAATGATCCGTCCTATTTGACGCCAGTCACTTTTTTCAGTTGTCATGAAAATAAAAGTGCCGATTAAAAGACATAACGGTATAACGATAGTGAGGTCGTAAGAGAGAATTTTGATAACTAATGCTGATCCTAATTCTCCTCCACGCACAGCCATAAGTCCTGCAAGACCAGAGACAAAACCAGAATTGACAAAAGAGCCAACAAGGAGTGTTACTGCTGTAGAACTTTGTAAAATCATTGCTGTGAAAAGTCCAAAACCCACAGCAAAAAATGGATTGGACATGAGATAGTACATTTTAAACTTAAGCTTATCTCCATAGGCGCGTTCAACCCCTGTGCGTACCATGCGAGTGGCCCAAAGAAGTAAAGAAATAGCACCTGCAAGATGAATGAGTACCAATGAACCATTCATGCGCACTTTTCTCCATGATTATGGATATGGACTGATAAAAATCTGATAAAATTAAGATTTATCATTCCGTTTTTCTTTCAGTGCATGAATAAAATCATGTCCGCTTGGATTTTGAAAAACTTTTAGACCAAAGCTGGGAAGAATAGAATAAAGGTGGTCAAAAATATCGGATTGAATTTTCTCATAATCTGTCCAGACAGTTGTATTGGTAAAACAGTAAATTTCTAAAGGTAATCCGTTTGATGTAGGAGGTAATTGTCGCACTATTATGGTTGCATTTTGTTTTATATAGAGATGTGTTTTTAGATAGGCCAAGACATAAGCACGAAAGGTTCCAATGTTGGTTAAACGGCGTGTATTGGCTAGTACGTTTTTATTTTTATTTAATAGAGAATTCCATTCACTGATTTGTGGTATTTTTTTTTCAAAATAATTTTCTAACAAATTAAATTTGGATAGATATTCTTGTTCTTTTTCTGTGTGAAAACGGATACTCAATTGGTCAATAAATAAGGATCGTTTGATACGTCTTCCACCCGATTCTATCATTCCACGCCAATTTTTGAAAGAATTGGTTACTAATTTACGGATAGGAACTGTCGTGATTGTGTTATCAAAATTTCGAACTTTTACAGTATGAAGTGCAATTTCAATTACATCACCATCCGCATTGAGATCGGGAATTTCAATCCAATCGCCAACACGCACCATATCGGTCGAAGAAATTTGAATACCTGCGACAAGTGAAAGCAATGTATCTTGAAAAATCAGCATGAAGACAGCTGCCATTGCACCAAATCCAGAAAAGAGAATAAGGGGCGATCGATCAAGTAATGTCGCTATCATTAAAACTGCTGCGACAGTAAAAAGCGTAACTTTAGCGATTTGAATATAACCTTTTATTGGTTTCAATCGTGCTGTTGGCTGCTGCTCGTAAAGAGTGTTAACGATATTAAGAAGAGCAGAAATTGTTAAGACCACGAAAACAATAATAAAAGCGTTAGAAACATTGCGAATAATAATATTGATTGTTTGGGGTAATGTAGAGATAAAATGAACACCATTTGACAGTATAAAGGCTGCAAAAATATCTGCCATGTAATGAATAGTTTGTTCAAGATCAGTTGTTGTATTTTTAGGGAGAAAAGAAGAAAGTTGTTTTGCTGCGCGAGAGAGTAGATTTCTTGCCAATAAATTTCCTAAAAATGCGGTAAAAGCAAGAATAATAAGCCAACAAATGGCTTCTAGTAACGGATATTGAACAAGAAATTCTATCAATTTTCTATCTCCATTTCTGAATTATATGCAATTGAACTTTTAGAAGGTGTCAATTATTTTATATTAATTATTTAAATTATGCTTTAAAGTCATGGAATATGCAAAAAGGAAGTTAAAACTTTGTGAGAGAGAATGCGTTTTCCGTCCGATTTTCTTGATGATATCCGCACAAAATTACCGATTTCAACAGTTATTGGCAAAAGGGTGGTGTTTGATTCTCAAAAAAGTAAGCCTTCGCGAGGTGACTTTTGGTGTTGTTGCCCATTTCATTCTGAAAAGACTCCAAGTTTTCACTGTAATGATCATAAAGGTCGTTATTATTGTTTTGGTTGTGGTGTAAGTGGTGATATCTTTACTTTCCTTTGCGAACTCGATGGGCTGCGCTTTTCAGAGAGTGTAGAGCGTTTGGCTGATTTTGCTGGAGTAAAATTACCTGCTTTTGATCCAAAAAGCCATAAACTTGATGCGGAAAAGGCTGATCTTTATGATGTTATGAAAATAGCTACAGATTTTTTCCAAGATAGCTTACATCAGAAAGGTGGGGAGCAAGCACGTCGTTATCTTTATGAGCGCGGCGTGACGGAAAAACTTATAGAACGTTTTCAGATTGGTTTTGCTCCAATGAATCGTACAGCTTTAAAAGAAGCTTTAGGTGCACGTGGTATTTCAATAAAACAAATGGAAAATTGTGGACTTCTCACATCGCGTGAAGGGGATGTGACGTCCTATGATCGTTTTAGAAATCGTATTATGTTTCCTATTAAAGATTTGCGTGGACGTGTGGTGGCGTTTGGAGGTCGTGCGCTGGATGAAAATACACCAGCAAAATATCTCAATAGCCCTGAGACAACGCTGTTTCATAAAGGAAATATACTTTATAATGCTGCTACTGCACGAAAAAATATTTTCTCTGTTGGCGATAAAGAGGTCCGTTCTATTCTCGTTGTCGAGGGTTATATGGATGTGATTACGTTGACTAAGGCTGGTTTTGAAAGAGTTGTAGCTCCTTTAGGAACAGCACTAACGGAAGCACAAATTAAGATTTTATGGCAGATGAGGGCTGATCCAATTTTATGTTTTGATGGGGATAATGCTGGTTTGAAAGCTGCTTCTCGCGTTGTTGATCGTGTGCTGCCTTTTTTAAAGGTAGGAGTATCTATACGTTTTGTTTTATTGCCACAAGGTAGAGATCCAGATGACATTATTCGTTCTGATGGTGCAGAGCTTTTTTCTTCTTTTGTGCAAAAGTCAATTTCGTTAATTGAGTTTTTGTGGTGGCGCGCTACTCATGGCAAGCGCTTTGAAACTCCAGAAGAACGAGCTGCTTTGGAAAAACAGCTGAAGCAGCAAATTTTCATGATTAAGGATGAGGATATACGTCGTTATTATTTGCAAGATATAAAGAGACGGCTTTTTACCTTTTTTTATCCATCTTTTGCTAAAAGAAAAGGTATCAGGCGATACAATCCAGATTTTAAAAATAAAATATTTAAAGACTCATTTTTTCCTACGTTGGAAAATTCTGATATAGTGCAAACTTTGTCGCGTGCTATTCCCCTGCGTGAAGCAGTTATTTTACTTATTTTAGTTTATTATCCTGAGTTATGGGATGAAGACTTTGACTCTCTTTTTCAGTTGGAGTTACAGAATCCTCAATTAATAAGCTTGCATCAATCGATGTTAGAAATTCTTGGGAGTCAGCAGTCTTATGATCAAGAAAAAATGATTGCATTTTTAGAAAAAAGAGGGTTTAAAATCCTTTTAGAGCGTATGAAGAATCTTGTACGAAATGTTGGGATGCATGTAATTTTTTCTGGGGGGGGTATAGAAGGTGTTCGTGCTGTATTAAAACAGGCCCTCTACTTGCATCTTCGAGAATACCACCTACATAAAAGATTACAAGATATTGAAGAGCAGCTTGTGAAAAATCCGAGTAGTGAGATTTTTGATCTTTTTCGTGAAATAAAAATAGAGCTGGAGCAGATGCAAGCGACAGGAGCTTTAATTAAAGGGTTTGAAAGCTGGTTTGATGAAAAAAAATAGATGGGAATAAACAAGATAATATAAAATGATTCGCTTTTTTAGAGCGAATCAGTCACCTAAAGCTTAGTATGAAGAATTTTATGTAGCGCAGTATTTAATAAAATAGCAGTGGGCTTTTGGGATAAGCGGGAAATTGGTTCTTATTATATGGTTTAGAGATTGTTTCAGAAAAGCTGAAAGGTGTCGGGGAAGCTTCCAGAGTTTTCCCGCGTTTTTGTGTGAATGAAGAGTGTGTATAAGATGTATTTTTTATAAAAATTTCTTTTAAGAGGGCAGATGAGAAATTTTTGATATGCTAAGTTGAGGATGCAAGCAGGCTGGTCACATGGAAATTGGGTTAAGTGATTGCGTAGTGATCAAGTGGAGTTTACGGTATGGCAACAAAGGTTAAACAGAAAGACAATACGGAAGCAAAAGGTCAAGCAAGTTTGGATCGTCCGCTTCTTGATTTTTCTGATGATGCCATCAAAAAAATGGTTAAAATTGCCAAGAAAAATGGCTACGTAACAATGGATGAATTGAATGCAGTTCTTCCTTCTGATGAGGTTACATCTGAGCAAATTGAAGATATTTTGTCGATGTTTTCTGAGATGGGCATTAATGTTGTGGATGATGAGGAGGATGTTGAGTCTGAGCATGATGAAGAGGAAAATACTGTAGAGGGTGGCGATTTAGTAGAGGCTACTAACTATGCTGTGGCAACAACTGTTAAGCGCGAGGTTACAGATTCTACAGATGATCCAGTGCGCATGTATTTGCGGGAAATGGGGGCTGTTGAGTTACTTTCTCGGGAAGGCGAGATTGCTATCGCTAAGCGTATTGAAGCGGGGCGTGAGACAATGATTGCTGGACTTTGTGAAAGTCCCCTAACTTTTCAGGCTCTCATTATTTGGCGCGAAGAATTAAAGGAGCAGCGTATTCTACTTCGTGAAATCATTGATCTTGAAATGACTTATGCTGGTCCAGAGGCTAAGCAGGCTCCCGTTATTGAACGAAGTGAAGTTGAAAAAATAAAAGATGAGAAATCAACTTCTGGAACACGTGATATAGAAGATCTTGTAGGGGGTATTGGTATCGATGATGATGAAGAGGATGAGGATGATGAAGCCAATTTATCGCTCGCTGCGATGGAAAATGAGCTATATCCTCAAGTTATGGAAACATTGGATTTTATTGCTGAAACTTACGTAAAGTTGCGAAAATTACAAGATCAGCATGTTGAAAGCAGTTTAGCCGAGCATAAAGAAGGAGCTCTTTCACCTTCTCAAAAGAAGAAATATATTCATTTAAAGGGTGAATTGGTTCAAGCGGTAAAATCTCTTTCTTTGAATCAAAATCGTATTGAGGCTCTAGTTGAGCAGCTCTATGATATCAATAAGAGATTGATCCAGCATGAAGGTAAGTTGAAGCGTCTTGCTAGTAATTATGGTGTGGGCCATGAAGATTTTCTAAAAGAATATCAAGGCCGTGAGTTGGATGCAGATTGGATTAATTATATTACAACTTTATCAGGACGTGGTTGGAAAGAATTTTCTGTTCGTGAAGCTAAAGAAATTCAAAACTTGCGCAGTGAAATACAGAATCTTGCCCAAGAAACTGCTATTTCAATTGGTGAGTTTCGTAGGATTGTTACGCAGGTACAAAAAGGTGAGCGCGAGTCAACAATTGCTAAAAAAGAAATGGTGGAAGCTAATTTACGTCTCGTTATTTCAATTGCAAAGAAATACACCAATCGTGGTTTGCAGTTTCTCGATCTTATTCAAGAGGGAAATATTGGTTTAATGAAGGCCGTGGATAAATTTGAATATCGACGTGGATATAAGTTTTCAACTTATGCAACATGGTGGATTCGTCAGGCAATTACGCGTTCAATTGCTGATCAAGCACGTACCATTCGCATTCCTGTTCATATGATTGAAACAATTAATAAGATTGTGCGTACATCACGACAAATTTTACATGAAATTGGACGTGAACCGACATCGGAAGAATTGTCGAGTAAACTTTCTATGCCGTTAGAGAAAGTCCGGAAAGTACTTAAGATTGCAAAGGAACCTATTTCGCTTGAAACGCCCGTTGGTGATGAAGATGATTCTCATTTAGGTGATTTTATTGAAGATAGGAATGCGTTATTACCGATTGATGCGGCTATTCAGGCTAATTTACGAGATACAACGACTCGTGTTCTTGCTTCACTAACACCACGTGAAGAGCGTGTTTTGCGAATGCGTTTTGGTATAGGAATGAATACTGACCATACGTTGGAAGAAGTGGGACAACAATTTTCAGTTACACGGGAACGGATTCGTCAGATTGAAGCAAAGGCGCTTCGC
The DNA here is from genome assembly GCF_036576145.1 of Bartonella eidoli. NCBI lineage: Bacteria > Pseudomonadati > Pseudomonadota > Alphaproteobacteria > Hyphomicrobiales > Bartonellaceae > Bartonella > Bartonella eidoli. The sequence goes on from NZ_JBAFWX010000005.1 coordinate 97,738, forward strand.
AAATTAAAGCATCCAAGTCGTTCACGCAAATTACGTAGTTTTCTTGATTCTTAAGTAGCATATTACTCATTTTCAAAGGCGTATGGGTTTTCTTAAAGAGGAATAATGCGCTATTGTGCGTGTATGAAGGAGCCTATTTATATAAAATATATTATAAGTCAATTTTCAACCAGGTATTTTTGCGATAGCATTTATGAAAAAAAGCAGCTCACTTAAATATCTGGATGTATAAGAATTTTTGCTTGGATGATGTTATAACTTTATTAAGCATGATTTGTGTTTGTATTTATTTTTTCAAAATTTTTTTGAATTCTGAGAAGTGAGTTGAATCATTTTTGGGGTAGATCGTCTTGTTTTTAATTTTTAAAAAGTACAGTTAGTGTTATGGATGAAGAGATTCCTTTTTGGAAGGTAAAAAAATTAGAAGAAATTTCTCCTTCTGAGTGGGAAAGCCTCTGTGATGGCTGTGGACATTGTTGTTTGCACAAAGTAGAGGATGATGATACGGGAGATATTTATGCTACGAGTGTTGCTTGTCGTCTTTTAGATAGGGAAACATGCCGATGTCAGGATTACGCTCATCGTAAATCAGTTGTTCCAGATTGTATATCCTTGGATGTTGCAGTAGTTAAAACAGCTCGCTGGCTTCCAGAAAATTGTGCTTATCGACTGATTAATGAGGGAAAAGATCTTCAATGGTGGCATCCACTGGTATCAGGAAATTATCAGACAGTGCATTTAGCACAGTTTTCTGCGCGCGAACAGATAGAAATTTATGATGACGAATTATCATCTGAAGAAGATTATTCTCAACATATCACCGGAATTCTCAGTAAAGGCCGATGATATGATTATTCTAAACAAGGGCAGATTCATTCTATAGAGAACGTTACGGTGATGCTGACATTATAATTTAATTCACCACTTGAAAAGTTTGTATCTGTATAGCTTTTATTTGCTATAGTCATTAGACGGGGTGTTGGTGTATAACTATTATCGTTTTCACTAATTTTAATAATTGGCCCTAATTTTAGGTTCGCTGCTTGTGCTATAGTTTCGGCTTTTTCAATGGCTTCAGAAACAGCTTTTTTACGAGCTTCTTGATAAAGTGGTTTTGTATTACCGTTGGTAAAGGTAATGCCATTTACTGCATTAATGCCAAGAGCCATTGCTTGATCAAATATTTTCCCAGTCTTAGAAAGATCACGTATACGCACTGTGAGAGAATTTGAAACATGATATAGAATATCGTTATTATTTTTTTTACTATATTCATTAGAGTTAGTTTGATAAATGGACAAGCCTGATGTGTACAAATCATTTTCTTGGATGCCATTGTTTTTAAAGATGCTGATAATATTATTCATAGATTTATTATTAGCTGCTAATGCTTTTTGGGCTGTTTTATTTTGAGTAACAATAGCGAGATTGATTATTGCTGTATCCGGAGTTGCGTGGCTTTCGCCAATTGCAGTAACCGTAATCGTTTGGCTTTTTACTTTTTGTTCTTCAGCGCATACATTAAATGAAGTGGCGAACAGTGTGAGTACTATCGTTATCGCTGCTGTAATCGTATAGCTGCTGAACGACTGGAAAGTAGTTTTTGTCATAGCTGTTCCTTTTATTTATATCTACTTTATTTATTAGATATATGATTCTCTCATTTTCTATAGTTGTTGTAAAGAAGTTAGGGTGTAGGACAAATTTTAATATAAAAAAAATATGGGTTATAATTAAAGCAGGCTCTTGTATCATAGAGCGTTTTAGTTTAGAGAAAGATAGTCTTGTGGGGCCTGTAGCTCAATTGGTTAGAGCCAGCGGCTCATAACCGCTTGGTTGGGGGTTCGAGTCCCTCCGGGCCCACGTTATCCCCATAAAATTGATAATTTATCTTAGTTCGTATTCTTGGCGAAGTTGCGAATAGTTGGGTTATAGGGATTTTTTATCATTTCAGAATTTTAAATTATTTGTAAGATTATTTTTGAGCCGGTGATACTGGCAATCTTTTTTCTTTTAGATAGGTTAACTGAATGAAAAAAATCAGCGAGTTTTGAGTTTACCTCATCGTTTTTTATAAATTTGAGCTTTTATGAAAAAGGTAATACTCTTTTATAGTTGGGTATAATAAATCGTATTTTTATTTAAAAGTACAAGGTTTTCTTATTTTATTTATACAAATTTATTGTTGAGATTCACTATAAGAGAATATACAGGATCATTGCTACTGTTGATTATCATTGATTTATTTTTTTTAAAAATTTTTGTTGTGTATTTAAACGCAAGAGAAATTTTTTAACAAAAATAAAGCAAGTTTAGCTAGCTCAGTAACTAAACCTTCTTTATTTTATTCTAAATGGACAATTAAATCAACGTGAAGAAACAGGATAATCGCTTATAATAAACTCTTGCTCTAAAACTACTTTACAGCATAACTCCAATAACTGCACACATTTTTTATTTTGTGACTGTAAAAAACTTTGTTTATTATAAAGCGCAATGCAAACAAAAATTTTGTAAAAAAGTTATGATTGTATCTCTCTAATAAGGGCTTTATGCGTAATTTTTTTAATTTGTTCAATATTCATAAGGATATCTTGTTTTGTGGGATATCCTTTACTGGAGAAGGCGATTTTTTGTTCATCTCGTGAGACTAAACGCCAGTACCATTGATTGTGAACTCCTTGGAATACTTCAAAATACATGCTTTTCACCTCATAAAACAATCTCCCATTCATGATATTGATTATTAAAATCATTTAATCATGGATATTAAGTATGTCCCTATAATGGGTGGTCAATATATATTTTTTATCACGATAACTTTTATAAAGTCACATTCTGTAATCAAATATCCTTTTGGCAAATATAAAAAATTTTATTTTGATAAGAAGTTTTACTTTATTAGTTGCACAAAGTCACATCTTTATTCAAAACTTTCCTTACAAGACATAATTTCTATAATACACTACACCTTATAATAATATAAAAGAGTAAAAATTCTCCTTTCCTATACCTACAATAAAAATCTTTTTTGTTATTTTTAAATGTCACATTTATTGATTAGCAACAGCTTCTTTTTGAGATATGCTCCTAATAAGTAAATCGATAAACAGGCTAAGAGTATAAGAATTTGCCATTTTCGCTTTCATATCAATTAAAGAAGTTGATGCTTTCGAACTAAGCCCATTATTAGATGAGCCCTGTCCCAATAAATATTGTTGTAGCTTTTCATAAGAGTTTTTAACTTTCTCTTTATCTATTTCTTCACCACGATCGCTGTTGACAAGTATTTCTTCAAGTCCTTCAATCTTTTTTATAAAGTAATTCCAGTCAAAATCACCCTTAGTATATTCTGTATCAAACATTTTCCCTTGTCCAGTTAAAAGCCAATTAATATTGACTCCGTACAAGGTACGATACGTTTGTAAAACACTAAGATTAGGTTCTCGTTCTCCACGCTCATAAAAAGCAATAGAATTTTTAGTCATGCTAAAGCTTTTAGCTAACGCTTCACGTGATGGATCCCCTAAGGCGAGACGGACATAACGCAAACGTTTTCCAAATATAGTTTTTGCTTCAGTTTCAGGACGTGCCACGAATTATCCTCCCTCATTAAATCATCATGGTATAAGCTTTGGCTGATAAACACACACTATGTATTAATAACTCATTATGTAATGTCAATATTTGTAATCAATATTTACAACTTTTATTTCTTTTTAATCATTAAATTAGTGGATAAAAGGTGATTTTCAACTTTTCGTATATTCAACTTATCATATATATTACGTGATAGTAGCTATATTACGTGATAGTAGCATGCATTTCAAATGCAAGGTGTATTTTTCTGATTCTTCTCTTAATTTTTTCTTGGGGAGATTTCATATAAATTTATCGTATCTACTCTGTGTTTGTACTATAAATTTGCATAATGTTTGGATAAATTTAAATAAATCTTGAGGAATGATTATGGCCCTATTAGGCTATTTCAAGTGGGCTTTTTTTTTCACAGTTATAGGGGTTTTTTTAGGGGGAGTCGTTGGTTGGCTTGAAACAGGAAGCATTACAGGTTTTCTTAAATATTTTTTTATTTGTTGTGTTTTAGGTATTTTAGAAATTTCTTTGTCTTTTGACAATTCTATTATCAATGCACGTATCCTTAAAGAGATGAATCATTTATGGCGTCGTCGTTTTTTAATATGGGGCATTTTAATAGCAGTGTTTGGGATGCGGATTGTTTTTCCATTATTGGTAGTTGCTATTGCTGCTTGTGTTAATCCAATATCAGCGGTGAAATTGGCAATATGGGAACCACATAAATATGCTGCAATCTTGATGGATGTGCATATAGGTATTGCCGCTTTTGGCGGAACTTTTCTCATGATGGTTGGTTTAAGATATTTTTTTGATCCTAACAAAGAGGTGCATTGGTTGGCTTTTGCAGAGAAGCCAGTTCAGAGATTTGGGTCATTCATTGGAGCTGATATTGCAGTTGTTTTAATCTTGATACTGTTTTTTGGGGGACAAGTTGCAGCAGAAGATAGAACGGTTTTTTTATTGGCTGCGCTTTATGGCCTTTTGGCATTTATTGTGGTTGGAGCCATCGGATCACTTCTCGATGCCCCTCAAAAATCTTTTTCTACAGCTGCCAAGGGAGGGGCAGGGGCATTTCTTTATCTAGAAGTTTTAGATTCTAGTTTTTCTTTTGATGGTGTTATCGGTGCCTTTGCTTTTTCACATAACCTTTTCATTATTGCAATTGGTCTTGGTATAGGTGCATTTTACGTTCGTTCTATGACTATTATGTTAGTTGAATCAGGGATATTGTTGCATTATCGTTATTTAGAACATGGTGCTTTTTATGCAATCTTGATACTTGCAATAATTATGTATTTGCAAACTATTACATCAGTTCCTGAAATATTAACAGGATGCGTTGGAGCAGGCATTATTGGAATAGCATTTTATTCTTCCATTCGCTTTAAACGTCATGATGTAAATAAAGATGCCGTATCGAGGTAAAGGTTATGAGATATTGTTATTATCGGAATAATGATAGAGAAAACGTTTTAGGAGGCCATCAAAAGTTCTACACCAGTTTCATTCATGACTTTTAGCATCGTATTAAGAGATCCATTTAAATCAATACCAGCACAGGCATTTAATGAAACACTTACTTTAAATCCACATTTTATGGCATGAAGTGCAGAAAACCCAACACAAAAGTCAGTTGCTAAACCGCATAGAGCGAGTTTTGCGAAATTGTTTTCTTTGAGATAAGCATGTAATCCTGTTGGGGTTTTTTGATCATTTTCAAAAAAAGCAGAATAGCTATCCATATTTTTATTATAGCTTTTTCGAAAAATAAGTTGTGCCTTTTCAACTTTAAGAGATGAGTGGAACTCTGCTCCTTGTGTTCCTTGTATACAATGGTCAGGCCACAATATTTGAGAACCATAGTCAAGATTTATTGTATCATACGGTATTTTCCCATGGTGAGAAGATGCGAAGCTACAATGGCCTTGTGGGTGCCAGTCTTGGGTTAAAATAATATGATCAAAATGGTCGATGAGCTTATTAACAGCAGGAAGAATAGTATCTCCTTGTGGTACTGCAAGTGCTCCACCTGGTAAGAAATCATTTTGAACATCAATAACGATTAAGGCTTTTTTTTCCATGAATATATTCCTGTGAAGGAGCGAATTTAACTATAGCCTTTAAAGATTACGCTTAGTTTTGAAGTTTTGTGATAATATGGCGGATTGTGACGCTGTTTTTGCAATTATCAAGCCAAAAGAGTGGGAGAGGTAGATGTCGAGAATTCGCTTTATAGCTATTTACTAACTCCAACCAAGTACCAATGGAAAGTGCATTATATTCGCTTACAGCTATATGTCTTTGTAAGGCTTTCATAATCATAGGGCTTGGTACATCAGATCCCATAAGACGACGGTTATTTTTTAAATGCAATTTGAGCCATATTAAGGCAAGAGGTGAATACCACTGCTTTCCATGGCACCAAAGTGATGAAAAGAGATGAGGATTTTCCACAGCGTAATGTAAGGCCCATAAAGCAAGAAAAGAAGGGGCATAGAGAATTGCTTTTCTTGAGGGGACTATGTTACATTTATAGGTTGGTTTTATGCGGTAAAAACATAGGGTTACGTTGGGTATGGAGGAAAAAAATGATGGCTGATAGCATGTTTCAGGTATGGCTAAAAAGATTTTTTTTTTGTTTTTTGTAGGGAGATTTTTTTGCATTCAAAATTACAGTGGGGCTTGTGAGATTAGAAAAAATGTATCAATATAAAACTAGCAGTCTTTAATGTGACACAAATGTCGCTTATCGCGAATTATTAAGAGAAGCGCAAGTAATTTTTAAAAATTCTAGCCTTTAATACCGAAAAAATTGAGAGAATTTTATGGCACGTCAATTTATTTATCATATGGCTGGGCTTAATAAAGCTCATGGCAATAAAAAAATTTTAGAAAATATCCATTTATCTTTTTATCCAGATGCAAAGATCGGTATTTTAGGACCAAATGGTGCAGGTAAATCAACCATTTTACGTATTATGGCTGGGCTTGATAAAGAATACACAGGAGAGGCTTGGCTGTCTGAAGGTGCACGTTGTGGCTATCTTCCACAGGAGCCTGTTCTTGATCCGAGCAAGGATGTGCGTGGCAATGTAATGGAAGGTGTTGTAGATAAGCAGAAGATTCTAGAACGCTATAATGAATTGATGATGAATTATAGTGAAGAAACAGCTGATGAAAGTGCGCGACTTCAAGATATTATCGATAGTCAGGGTCTTTGGGATTTAGAAAGTCAAGTAGAAATGGCGATGGCTGCTCTTGATTGTCCACCTGGAAATGAGGATGTAACAAAACTTTCAGGAGGAGAAAAAAGGCGTGTTGCACTTTGTAAGTTGCTTTTATCAAAGCCTGATTTATTGCTTTTGGACGAGCCTACAAACCATTTGGATGCTGAAACTACAGCTTGGCTTGAAAGGCATTTGCGTGAATATCCCGGAGCAATACTTTTAGTAACACATGATCGTTATTTTCTTGATAATGTAACGGGTTGGATTTTAGAATTAGATCGTGGAAAAGGTATTCCTTATGAAGGGAATTATTCTTCTTATTTGATGGCTAAGGCTAAACGTATCGCTCAGGAGAGTCGGGAAGAGGCTGCTCGTCAGCGTGCATTATCGCGTGAGCAAGAATGGTTAGCTTCTAGTCCAAAGGGAAGGCAAGCAAAATCAAAGGCTAGGGTTAAGGCTTATGATGAGTTAGTTCGGGCTGCGCATGATCGTCGTCCTGGTGAGGCACAAATTATTATTCCTATTGGCGAAAGGTTGGGGCAGGTTGTTATTGAAGTTGATAATCTCTCTAAAGCATATGGAGAGCGTATACTGATTGATTCACTTTCTTTTAAACTTCCTGCTGGTGGAATTGTTGGAGTCATCGGTGCTAATGGTATGGGGAAATCCACCTTGTTTAGAATGTTGACAGGACAGGAGCAGCCAGATTCAGGCCAAATACGTATCGGAGAAACAGTTCAGGTAAGTTATGTTGATCAGAGCCGTGATTCATTAGCCGGTGATAAAACTGTTTGGGAGGAAATTTCTGGCGGAAATGATATTATTAAGTTAGGGAAATATGAAATGAATAGCCGCGCTTATTGTGGGGCATTTAATTTTAAAGGTTCAGATCAGCAACAAAAAGTGGCAAATTTGTCAGGGGGACAACGCAATCGCGTACATTTGGCTAAACTTTTAAAAGAAAGAGGTAATGTTCTTCTGCTTGATGAACCAACGAATGATCTTGATACTGAAACTCTGGGCGCTTTGGAAGATGCATTAGAGAACTTTGCTGGTTGTGCGGTTATTATATCACATGATCGTATGTTTCTTGATCGATTAGCTACTCATATTTTGGCTTTTGAAGGGAATGGTCATGTAGAGTGGTTTGAAGGTAATTTTTCTGAATATGAAGCTGATAAAGTTCGTCGTTTTGGTTCAGATGTCCTTAATTTAAAACGTGTAAATTATAAGCCACTCACACGTTAGTATTTTCTACTTTTAGGAGTTTAACAGAAAAAATGCAGGTGGTGTAGATATTGTTTTAAAAGGGCAATTCTATGCTACCACATGGAGTTTAGGGTAATTGTGTACCTGAGGTGGAAAAAAGCGTGGGGCTGTGATTATCTTATTTTTTGATGAACATAGTTAGATTCTTATCTTAATCTATTGATGATATGATATTTATCATTCCATCTTGAAAAGAGAGAAAGTTTTTAGGACAAATTAAGTGCTTTAAGATAGTTATGATGATGGCTATTATTTTTAGCAATTGCTCCATTCAAGATGATATTTTTTTGATAGATGTAGATATACATCTTAACACTGGAGTTTTATGAATTAGAAATATCCATTTTTGTGATTGGAAAGATTTTAGGAATAGTCTAGTTTGAGTGCGATGTTTTATATTTTTGAGAAAGCGGTGATCGGTTCAACGTTGTTTGACTTTCTTTCCATATTATAAAAATCAGTGATTTTGAATGCTATCCATTTGTCTCCAGAGGAAACATATATTCCAAGTACTTATTTGTATGAAGTGCAGTTGGTTGAGGTGTATAGAGGGCGAATTTATTTTGAATTTTGTCATGCTTGTTTAGGTAAATATTATATAATGTAGCTGATTACTCTTACAATTTTCAAAAAGTGACTAAAAGTAAAGTACAATTTAGCATAATTGATGAAAATAAATATTTAAAAGGGATTATCCAGAGTAGGGATATTGCAAAGTTTTATGCGATAAGGTTGGTCGTGGGGTCGTATATTATAGATTACGTTATATAAAATGCCTTTAAAGAGTGATTAGACATAAAATATTTGAGGTGAGATTGGCACATCAATAGCGCAAGCATGTTTGGCATTTTTATGTCAATTTATTATATATATCAGATTATGATAAGTATACATATAGTTGCAATTTCTCATTGGGTATTTTCTTTATTAAAGATATCGTTTTCATTAAAATTAATATTTCTTGGAAATGCGGGAGGTATTCTTCAATGAAGCTTGTTTTACGTTCAAAGAGATAGTTGATTACGGTTTCGGGCATTGATCTTTTAGATTCAAGAATAGCCTTATGGGTAAGGAGTTGAATCGATTTTAGAATAATTAGTTTATTTATTCTTCAAATTAAAGTCATGAAAAAAATGGTGCAAACTTGTCTCTTCATGTCATGGTCTTACAATTTAAGGTAGGCGATATAAAAGAGTAACGAGCGGAGTTTGTCATAATCATATTTATTCAAGCATCTTTATTCTGTTTTTTTAGTTTTAAGTGCGAGGATGGTGTTATGTGGGTGCCTCATAAGATAGTTACTTCATTAATATTGATTGATATTATAGTTATAGTGCGAAAATTTTTACTTGGTCATTCCGTAGAATAGTGGAAAAAATGGAAAGAGGAATGCCTGCATTGATTTTTTTGATATGGCTAAGCGTTATTTGGTTTATTGATTTTAAAATAACTATGGTCGTTTTAGAATATAATGAGTGGGAATTAATTTAGAGCTTTAGCTTTTTGCATAATTAATTACTGGGCTTACTATTGATTCTCGTTTTGTATAAATCACTTTATAGTGTTTTATTACTATCAATTTAAATATTTAAAATAAAAAATGTCAGCAAATATATAGAGATATTTGTATTTTTTGTCTGGAAACTTTTATATATCTTTCTTATCCCTTTGGATGAATAAAAACAATTTTATGTTTACGTTAAGTCGTATATTTCTATTTTTTCTCTTAGAAAATAAATGCTCTAAATTTTCTATATTTTGATTTAATAATCAATGTTTTGAATAATGAGTGTGTTGAATAATTTTCTCTTTTATTAGAGATGCATATTATAAAGAGGGCGTTTTTGTATTTTAAAATTGTATAATGATGGTTTTTATTATGAAATAATTAAGATCATTTTAAAATGACCGTTGATGTATTTAAAAACAATTTTGCTTCAAATTGGATCATTTTTTATAGTTTTTTGCCTTAAATTTTCCATTTTTTAGGAAATTTATAATTTTTTTTTATTTTTTATTGCAAGATAACAAGAATTTCTTGTCGTTTGTAATATTTTATTTCATAGCAGGATTATTGCATTGGCTATCTTAGCAAATGCGAAAAGACGATCAGGGAACCTCCTCCCCTCCCCCCGCGTGGATCCCTTAGATTGTCCGGCCTGACTGAGGGAAATCCTCAGCCGGGCCTTCATAAATTCAGTGAATAATTTGATAAAGTGTTTTCGGCAGAATAGCTAAAGGATGGAAGCGTCTAACGTGTTCGGGGTATATTGTATAGAAAAGAGCGAAAAGATGGTTGGAGCGTGATTATTTTGTAACGGTTTCAATTATTAAAAGATGTTTTCTGCTAAGGGGTTAGGAAATTGGTCGCAGGGAATGTATTTTGCAATATGAGTGAGAGATCATGGGTTTTTTAGGGCGCCGGGGTGTTTTTATTTTAGTTATATTTCTGCTTTTTGGAGCTAATTTTCTGTTTTCTGGGAGTAAAACTGTTCATAAATTTATACGGAGCAATATATTTCCTTCTTATCAAGCTGATGTGGGGTCTTCTTCTCATCAAGATATGGTTTTTACAGATTCAGCGGAGCATGTTATTTTAGAAAGGTTAGCGGTGTCTTTTCCGGATATTATGGAAAATATCTCTAAAATGAATCCTCAGCAAAAAAAACAATTAATCGAATTGGTGCGTCGAGATGCGATTGCTTCTGCTGTTGCAAATGGTCATAGTGAGGCAGCTGCACGAAAATATGGTGAAGCTGTTGCTATGGTTTTATCAAAGATAGCTTTTAATTCATCTATTGGTGATGATTATTTTTAGTATTTATATATTTTGGAAAAAGCTGTACGTTTGTAATTTATTCACGGAGTTTTTGTGAGAAAAGGTGCTGTGAAAGATTGTAATTTTTTAAGCATTTGTGGGTAAGGGATCAGTTAAAATACTATTTTTATGATAGAGCTATTTCTTTTAAAGAGAAGATGTTTGCTCATGATATTTTAGGGTGGTAAATATAACTGATAATGGGGATTAAAAACATTTATAATCTTATCAATTGAATTAAGACTGCTCTCGTTTTTAGTCTTTTATGAAACTTCCAAAAAATATTTGTGACATAGGTCATTGGTAAAAGCTTTATGTAGCATTGTGTATGGTAGAAGATATTTTTACTATATTTCTAATAGTCGTAATTTATATTAATATTTATAGTATTAAAAGTACTTTTATGAACAGCACTTCAATGTACATTTGGTATTTTTACTTATAGAAAAATACATGTAGATGTTTAATTTATTACTTAAAATAACAAAAAAACTTTTAGGGGTTTTACTTTCTGATGTTTTTGTAGTATATCGAATGTATCAGTAAGTGATATGGTACATTATTTTTATTTTGCTATATTAAATTTTATTATAGTTTCTTTATTTTTTTGATCTTTAATAAGATATAAAATGAATAAATTGATGGATTTTCTTTTTATACAAACAGTTATCTTAAAATGGTCTTAGTATTTTCGTTTTAGAAACATTTTTTAGCTTTTTTTTTACATATAATGTGTTCACGGTACTGTTTAGTTATAATTTAAGATTGTCTTGTTAAAGAGAAAGAAAATGCGACTTTTAAAAATTATTTTAAATGCGGCGTTTATTGTTGTGTGTTTTGGGTTTTACGTAAATTTTGCTTATGCAGTGTTGAATGTAGGAAGCTCAGGTCAAAGCTCAGCTGTAACTACATCTAAAATGTCTGCTCGTCCTTATGAGTCTCTTATTAAAAAATTGGCAAATAAATACAACGTTCCTGTTAATTTAGCACATGCTGTTGTAAGTATTGAGAGTAATTATAGAGCACATATAAAAGGTGCTGCTGGTGAAATAGGATTGATGCAAATTAAGCCATCTACTGCACGAGGGTTGGGTTTTAATGGTTCTGTGCAAGATCTTTATGATCCAGCAACTAATCTTGAATACGGTATGCGTTATTTGGCGCGGGCATACAAGTTAAGTGGTGGCAATACATGTGGCACAATTCTTAAGTATAATGCAGGTCATGCTGCAAAAAAAATGAATTCTATCTCAGCTAAATATTGCTCGAAAGTTAAAACTTATCTTGCTTCATTTAAGTGATAACTTCCTGTTAAATAATAGCAGTTTTGGGGAGTGATTTATAATATTCTGAGAGAAGCTATTTTCACTTGGTAAAAAATGTTCTATAAGTAGATATGTCAGTCGGCCGGGCAGCCGCGCTTGTCTAATGTTTGATAAATGGCAGGTGAGGAAAGTCCGGGCTCCATGGAAAAACGGTGCCGGGTAACGCCCGGCGGGGGCGACCCTAGGGAAAGTGCCACAGAAAGCAAACCGCCTATTTACATAATAGGTAAGGGTGAAAGGGTGGGGTAAGAGCCCACCGCGCATTCAGTAATGGGTGTGGCAAGGTAAACCCCACCGGGAGCAAGACCAAATAGAAATGACGTGCAAGCGCTTAACTTGCAGCCAGTTTCCAGGTGAGTCATTCGGGTAGGTTGCACGAGGCGGATGGTAACATCCGTCCTAGATGAATGGTTGCCATGTAGAGTGTGAGCTTTACCATACAGAACCCGGCTTACAGGCCGACTGATATCTATATTTTTGATATTATGTTAATTTTATACACTGAATATATATTTACACGAAGAGTTCATTTTTTGAATTTTGCACTGTTCAGATAATAAGTTTGTTTTTTTCAATCAATTATAACATTTTTTTAAGTATAATGCGTCAATATACGCATTGGATCAACTTTAGTTCTCTTTCTTTATATTTATTATGATAGATGTGAGAGTTAAAGTTTTTGTTATTATGATATCAGTTGCCATGGATGGTTATTGATTGGATAAAACATAAATCAAGACGGATTACTTTGATAAAAAATGGTAATAAAGCTGAACGCCATATTCCGGTATTATTACAGTCAGTTTTAGCTGGTCTTAAACCATTGGCGGGAGCAACAGTGATTGATGGAACCTTTGGTGCCGGTGGTTATACGCGCGCTCTATTAAATGAGGGTGCTGATGTTATTGCCCTTGATCGTGATCCTCATGCTATTTGTGAGGGACAATCGCTTATTGATGAATTTTTTCCAAGGCTTCGTTTAGTGCAAATGGAGTTTTCACAACTAGACAGTGTAGCTGAGGAAAAGGTAGATGCGGTTATTTTGGATATAGGTGTATCATCAATGCAGCTCGATGAGGCAGAAAGAGGGTTTTCTTTCCAAAAAGATGGTCCGTTGGATATGCGAATGGCTCAAGTTGGTTTCACAGCTAGCGATGTTGTGAATAATTTTAAAGTATATGATTTAACTCAGATTTTTAAGATATTAGGAGAAGAACGCCATGCGAGCCGAATTGCAAGAATGATTGAACGGCGCCGTTGTGTTCAACCTTTTTTGCGTACAGTTGATCTTGCTGATGCTATCGAGGCTTTAATAGGTCGTAAACCAGGAGATCGCATTCATCCTGCAACACGTGTGTTTCAAGCTCTTCGCATATATGTGAATGATGAAATTGGTGAACTTGCACGCGGCTTGTTTGCTGCTGAACGTGTTTTGAAAGCGGGAGGTCGTTTAGGTGTGGTTAGTTTCCATTCTCTTGAAGATCGCATGGTAAAAAGGTTTTTTTCTGCGCGTTCTGGAAGATGTAGTAGGTCACGTTATCTTCCTGAAATTAGCGCATCTCCAACAACATTTCTTCCTTTGTTTAAGGGGGGGATAACTGCAAATGAAGAGGAGGTGAAAAAAAATCCTCGTGCACGTTCTGCAAGGTTGCGTATTGGAATACGCACTGAGACGGATAGTCTTTCTGAAGATATGAAATTATTTGGTTTAACAAAAATTGTCAATTTTGAAGGCAAAAAAAAATGACAGTTTTTCGTACATTAGATATGATTTTAGTGATGGTCATGATCTGCATGGCAGGTCTCACTTATAAAGTAAAATATGATGTTCAAAAGCGAATTAGTGAAGTTCGTCATCTTGAACATGAGATTTTTGCAGAGAAAAATACCGTTAGTATGTTTCGTGCTGAATGGGCTGTAATGATAGAGCCTTCACGTATGCAAAGACTTGCCAAACGTTATCAAAAAGAACTTGGTTTAGATATTATTCAACCTCATCAAGTTGTTGAGCTTGAAGATATTCCTACGCGTATACATGATCCCATTAAAGAAGTAATTGAACAAAATACCTTTAGGAAAAATAAAGATTTTATAGCAAAAAATTGTGTTTCATGTATGAAGGGCTTTGTTGAAGAGGGTATACAGTGATAAGGCTACCGTTCTTATTTCTATGGAAAAAAAAGCGCTTAAATGATCAATTAAGTATTGATAATTTTTCTGTTCGTCGCCCATCTTCTGGTCGCGCACGGTTGCTTTTTTCTTTACTGTGTTTTCTTATTTTGTACGGTATTATGGGGGCGTGTCTTATTTCTTATGGGATTAAAGGGGGACAGATTGAAGAAGCAAAAGGACCATTAGTTTTTCCATTAGCTGCGCGACCTGATATTGTTGATCGCAACGGTCGTTTATTGGCAACAGATATTAAAACTTATTCTCTTTTTGCTGAACCGCGACGCATTATTGATGTAGATGAAACTATTGAATTACTTTCAACAGTTTTGCCTAATTTGAATTGGCGGGAAACTTATAAACGTTTAAAAAGAAAATCTAATTTTTCCTGGATACAGCGCGGATTAACACCAATGCAAAGAACAAAAATTATGGCGCTTGGTATTCCAGGTATTGGTTTTCGTACTGAAATTCGTCGATTTTATCCAAGTGGGTCTGTGACTTCGCATATTCTAGGCATGGTTAATGTTGATAATCAAGGGATAGCTGGCATGGAAAAATATATTGATGACGCTGGTTTGAGTGTTTTGCGTGTTGCTGGTCTAGCAACTGAATCGTCATTAAAGCCAGTTCAACTTTCAATTGATATTCGTGTTCAGACAATTGTACATGATGAATTAATGAAGGCAATGAAACGTTACAAGGCAATTGCTGCAGGAGCAGTGATTTTAAATGTTCACACTGGTGAAGTTTTAGCTATGGCGTCTATTCCTGATTTTAATCCTGGAAATCCTGTTGAGGCTTTAAAAAGTAATCGCTTAAATCGAATGACGGCTGGAACTTTCGAAATGGGATCTATCATTAAAAGTTTTACAACCGCAATGGCACTTGATTCAGGTCTTTTTCATTTAAATAGCATTATTGATGCTTCACGACCTCTACAAGCAAGTCAGAATTATTTTATTCGCGACTTTCATGGAAAAAATCGTCCTTTAACATTGTGGGAGGTTTTTATTTATTCTTCTAATATTGGTTCTGCTAAAGAAGCGTTAGAGATAGGGGTTGATGGACATCGTGATTTTTTAAAACGATTGGGTTTACTTGATCGTATGAAAACAGAGTTACCTGAGGTTGCTCATCCCGTCGTACCGCGTCATTGGTATGATATTCATTCTATGACAATTTCCTTTGGACACGGGATGGCAACGACCCCTTTACAAACAGCAGTCGGTGCTGCCGCTTTGATGAATGGTGGTCAGTTAATCCCCCCCACGTTTCTAAAACGTACAAAAGTCCAAGCTTTAAAACATGCAAAATTAGTGCTGCGTGCTAAAAAAACGAGTCAAGATATGCGTTATCTGTATAAATTAAATAGCAGTATTGGTTCTGGGCGTAATGCAAAAGTAGAGGGGTATCGTATTGGTGGGAAGACAGGGACAGCTGAAAAAGTTGATAATGGAAAATATTCTAAGACAAAAAATTTCAATAGTTTTCTTGCTGCTTTTCCGATTGATGATCCCTCTTATGTTGTTTTAACAATTATTGATGAACCTCAGCCTGAAGATGGAAAAAAGTCGGCAACAGCAGCAATGAATGCGGGACCGATGCTTGCTAATATCATTCGCCGTTCAGCTAGTTTTTTAGGAATTAAGTCAGACTTTAAGAAAGAGTATGAGCCAATTTTAGGTACGAATAGCAATGAGCGGTATGGGGTTATAAAAAAGTGGTGAAAAATTAATATAAAGATAGGTGTGTGGTCATGTTACTTGGAGCACTTTTTACGGAGTACATTAAAGAGGAGTATCTTGGTCTTATTGAAGTTACAGGAATAAGTGCAGATTCTAGGCAAGTGTTGCCAGGTTATGTCTTTGTTGCTGTTCAAGGGCATCAGGGTGATGGTAGGCAATATATAAATGATGCAGTAAAACGTGGTGCGCGAGCAATCGTTACAGATGATAGTTTCGTTTTTGATAATTTATCTATTTCAGTTCCAGTTTTGCGCGTTTCTGATGTTCGCCATAGTTTGGCAATAGCAGCTGCGCGTTTTTATGGTGCTCAACCTGAAACTGTGGTCGCTGTTACAGGAACAAGCGGTAAAACATCGGTTGTTTCTTTTCTTCAGCAAATTTGGAAATATGCTGGATTTTGTGCAGCTAGTATAGGAACAGTAGGTGTTATTTCTCCTAAACGAATTGATTATGGGTATCTTACGACACCAGATACGATAATTCTGCAGCGTTTATTATGTGAAATTACTAAAGATGGTGTAACTCATGCAGCCCTTGAGGCTTCCTCACATGGGCTTGATCAAAGTCGACTTGATGGGGTGCATTTAGCTGCTGCTGCATTTACTAATTTAGGCCGTGACCATATGGATTATCATACGGATGTGGAGGATTATTTACGTGCTAAAATGAGGTTGTTTGATACACTCTTGCCAGAGGATTCTCCTGCACTGATCTTTGCAGATGATGTTTATTCACAAAGGGTTATTGATTATGTTCAACAAACATGTCGTCGTATATTAACAGTTGGGCGTAAAGGGAAATTTATTACAATTAATCGTGTTGAACACCAACGTTCAAAACAGTGTGTTGAATGCCGTATAGGAAATGATATTTATATATTTAATTTGCCTTTGGTTGGAGATTTTCAGGTAGCCAATGCACTTGTAGCTGCGGGTTTGGCTATTGCGACAGGGGTTCCCACTGATAAAGTTGTTTGTTCTCTTGAAGCTTTGAAAGGAGCACCTGGTCGGTTAGAGCTTGTCGGAAAAACACAGGATAATGCTTCTATTTATATAGATTATGCACATAAACCAGAAGCTTTAGAGCAAGTGTTGCTTTCTGTTCGTCCTTTTACACAAGGACGTTTAGCTCTTGTTTTTGGTTGTGGTGGAGATCGTGATAAAGGGAAAAGACCTTTGATGGGGAAAATTGCAGCTAAGAGAGCGGATATCGTAATTGTAACTGATGATAATCCTCGTACTGAAATGCCTCAAAAAATTAGGAAAGATATTTTACAGGCAGTGCCAGAGGCAATAGAAATAGCAGATCGGGGTGAAGCAATTTCCTATGCAGTTGGTCTTCTTAAAGCTGGAGATACATTGATTATAGCTGGGAAAGGTCATGAGGACGGTCAAATTATAGGACAAAAAACTTATCCTTTTTCAGATCGTTTACATGTACTTTCTGCTTTAAAGGAAAGGCATCGATGACCGCTTTATGGGATAAACAGACACTTCTAAGTGCAGTGGAGGGTTTTGCTATTGGAAGTTTGCCAGAAACTTTTATGGGCATTTCCATTGATAGTCGGACGCTTGTAAAAGGAGATATTTTTTTTTGTATAAAAGGCGATCGTTTTGATGGTCATGATTTTGCTGCACAAGCTTATGCTCAGGGTGCTGGAGTGATTGTAATTGCGCAAGATCATTTATCTGAAATGAAAAAATTAGCTCTTCCATTTATTGTTGTTCCTGATGTATTGAAAGCATTAGAAAAGCTTGCGCAGGCAGCACGTAAACGCTCAAAAGCTAAAATTATAGCCATAACAGGTTCTGTTGGAAAAACAACAACAAAAGAAATTCTGAGACAAGCACTTGAGACTGTTGGCAAGGTTCATGCTAATTTTTCTTCTTTTAATAATCATTGGGGGGTACCACTAACTTTGGCGCAGATGCCTGCAGATAGTGATTATGGTGTTTTTGAAATTGGTATGAATCATAAAGATGAAATTCGTCCTTTAGTCAAACTGGTTCGTCCGCATGTGGCTTTGATTACTTGTATTGCTGCTGCACATATGGGTTTTTTTAAAAACCTTGAGGAAATTGCAGATGCAAAAGCTGAGATTTTTGAAGGAATTGTTGAAGAGGGTGTTGCTGTTCTAAATGCAGATGATAATTCTTTTTCTTACTTAGTTCAAAAAGCAAAAAAATGTGGTGTGAAGAAGATTTTGAGCTTTGGAAAAAGTCAATATGCTGACTATCAGGAAAAAGAAGTGCGTCTTTTAATGGATTCTTCTCACATGGCGGCATGTATTTCTGGCCAAGATATGATGGTTAAAATTGGTGCCCCTGGTCAGCATCTTGTCCACAATAGTTTAGGTGTTCTTGCGACTTGTGATGCTATTGGTGCTGATTTAACACGGGTCACACTTGCTTTAAGTCGCTTTTCTCCACTAAAAGGTCGCGGTATGTGTTATCGGTTGTCTTTACCAGATGGTGGTATCTTTCATTTAATTGATGAGAGTTATAATGCTAATCCTACTTCTATGCAAGCTGCTCTTAACCTTCTCTCTATGGGGCCAATAGGAAAGAAAGGGAGGAGAATTGCTGTTTTAGGCGATATGCTTGAGTTGGGAGTTTGTAGTGAAAAATTTCATCGTGAATTAGTAAAACCAATATGTATGTCTGGTGCTAATCCGGTCTTTTTATTTGGTGAGATGATGAAGCTTTTAACTGTAGATCTGTCTGCTCAGATTAAAGTTTATTATGCTGAAAATATTGAAAAGATTTTGCAGCTTATTTTTTCAGAAATTTCAGATGGGGACCTTATTATGGTTAAATCATCCCGCAGCGTCCGCTCTTCAGATATTGTGGTTGCAATTTTGGATTATTGTAAGGCGAATTCTTTATAATTTTAGTGGGTTTTTACTTATGATGCTATTTTTTTCTGCATTTAGTGATTGGCTTCCAGGCGTTAATGTTTTTCGTTATATTACTTTTCGTACTGTGGCAGCGATGCTCACATCGGGTTTAATTGTATTTTTGTTTGGCCCCAGCATTATTGCTGCTCTTAAATTGAGGCAGGGAAAAGGACAGCCAATTCGGGCTGATGGTCCTCAAACGCATTTTAAAAAAGCTGGAACACCTACTATGGGTGGGTTGATGATTTTAACTGGGATCGTGGTATCAGCGCTTTTATGGTGTAATTTATCAAATATTTATTTTTGGGTATCGTTGCTCGTTATGCTTTTTTTTGGGGCAATTGGTTTTTATGATGACTATCTTAAGGTAACAAAACAAACAGAAAAAGGGCTCTCTGGTAAAGCACGCTTAAGCTTGGAGTTTATAATTGCAGTAATTGCTTCTTGCGTTATTTTACAAATAGGGTCACCTGGATTAGCTTTACCCTTTATGAAAGACTATTTTATCAATTTAAGTTGGTTTTTCCTTCCTTTTTCTGCTGTTGTTATTGTATCAACTGGTAATGCAGTTAACTTAACAGATGGTCTTGATGGACTCGCTATTGTTCCTGTAATGATTGCTGCTTTGTCTTTTGCTTTGATTGCCTATCTTTCTGGTAATATAATTTTTGCTGATTATTTACAGATACACTATGTGCCTGGAACAGGTGAGCTGGCTGTTTTATTGGGAGCTGTTTTTGGTGCTGGACTTGGCTTTTTATGGTTTAATGCACCTCCAGCAGCTATTTTTATGGGAGATACTGGTTCTCTAGCGCTTGGAGGATTATTGGGCATTGTTTCTGTAGCAACAAAGCATGAAATTGTTTTGATTTTTATTGGTGGGCTTTTTGTTCTGGAAGCATTTTCTGTTGTTATTCAAGTTGGTTATTTTAAATTGACACGAAAGCGTGTATTTCTTATGGCGCCGATCCATCATCATTTTGAAAAAAAAGGATGGACTGAAAGTCAAATCGTGATACGTTTTTGGATTATTTCTATTGTGCTTGCCTTGATTGGTCTTTCAACACTTAAATTACGGTGAGATTTTGATTTCTGTTGAGTGCTATAAAGGTCAGAAAGTTGCTCTGTTTGGATTAGGGCAGTCAGGATTAGCGGCAGCGCAAGCATTGATGAGCGGTGGTGCAAAGGTCGTTGCGTGGGATGATAACCCTATTGGCGTAGAAGCAGCTTCTAAGGCAGATATTCCAACAAAAAATCTTCAGTATGAAAATTGGTCAGAGTTTAGTGCATTAATTTTAGCACCTGGCGTTCCTTTAACTTACCCAAATCCTCATTGGGTTGTTGGGAAAGCACGTGAAGCAGGTATAGAGATTATTGGTGATATTGAATTATTTGTTCGTACACGTAATCAGTTTTTAAAAAAACATGTTTTTTGCGATCAGGATATTCCATTCATTGCGATTACGGGTACAAATGGAAAGTCAACAACGACAGCTCTATTGACTCATCTTTTAGAACAGATGGGTTATGATGTGCAAATGGGGGGAAATATTGGAACTGCAATATTAACACTTCAGCCATTTGTTAAAAACCGTATTTACGTGATTGAATGTTCATCGTTTCAGATTGATCTTACACCGTCTATTCAGCCAACTATCGGTCTTTTATTAAATTTGACACCTGATCATATTGATCGCCATGGTAGTTTTTCTCATTATGTAAAAGCTAAAAGGCGTTTAATATCTAGAGCTTTGCATTCTTTTATTTCCGTTGATGATACGGCTTGTCAGGTTTTGTTTCAGGAATTAGTGCATGAAGGTCACAAAGTTATGGCAGTTTCCAAGGATCATTTTATTGAAAATGGTTTTTATGCAGATGGAACAAAACTTTTTTCTGTTTATCATGGGCAACGCCAGATGCTTGCAGATATTTCTCATATAATTTCATTGCGTGGTAATCATAATGTGCAAAATACTCTTATGGTATTAGCTGCGTTACAGGCTTTAAAAATAACTGATTCACATATAGAAAATCATTTGGCGAGTTATAAAGGGTTAGCTCATCGTATGCAGCAGGTGTGTAAAATCGGATCAGTTTTATTTGTAAATGATAGTAAGGCTACTAATGCAGATGCATCAGCTCCTGCACTTTCTACGTTTGATAATATTTTTTGGGTTGTTGGTGGGCAAGCAAAAGAAGGTGGGATCGATGCTCTTAGAGTTTTTTTTCATAAGATTCGTAAAGCTTATTTGATCGGGACTTCAGCAGAAGAGTTTTCTGGTGTTATTGGAGATGCTTTTCCTTTTTCGATGAGTTTAACGTTAAAAAATGCAGTGCGTGAAGCAGCTGCTGATGCAATGTGTTGTCGGGAAAAAGAAGTTGTCGTCCTTTTTTCACCAGCTTGTGCCAGTTATGATCAATTTAAAAATTATGAAGAACGTGGAGAAAAATTTATTTCTCTTGTTATGCAGTTAAAGGAAGAAAAAATCGTAAAAAAATGACTTTATGTTAACATTCCAGAATCCTTTTTCATGTAACTTAGTATTTTAAGAGTCTGCTAAAAGTGGGTCAATCGTATTACTTAAGTTAAAGGTATGAAAAGGGTAACGCGAATATGATGATTACTCGTGCAAATCGAGATCCAATCGCTAATTGGTGGTGGACAATTGATCGTTCTATTTTCGCTGCTTGTTTGATTTTGATGGGAATTGGAATCATGCTGTCTTTTGCAGCAAGTCCCACTATTGCAAAAAAAATTGGGATTGCTGATAATTTTTATTTTGTTCGTTGGCACATCATTTTTAGTATTTTTGCATTTTTTACTTTGATTACGATCTCTTTTTTTTCACCCCGTAATATTCGTCGTTTGTGTATTATTTTGTTAATTACGACGCTTTTCCTTATGATTATAACTTTGCTTTTTGGTCCAGAGTTAAAGGGGGCGCAGCGGTGGATTCGTGTGTTTGGTGTTTCTATACAGGCTTCTGAATTTATGAAGCCAGCTTTTGTCGTTATGTCAGCTTGTTTTTTTTCAAAACAGATACGAATGAAGAGTATTTTTAATTATACACTGGCTATTCTCCTTTATGCTTTTTGTTGTGTTCTTCTTATTTTACAACCTGATATTGGTCAAACCGTTTTGATTAGTGCAGTGTGGGGCGGTTTATTTTTTGTTGCAGGTGTATCCTTTATCATTATTTTGTTATTTATTATTTTAGGTGTTGTTGGGAGTATTTTAGCATATATTTTTCTTCATCATGTACGTGAACGTATTAACGGTTTTTTGACTGGTAAGGGTGATACCTTTCAGGTAGATGTAGGACGTGAAGCTATTTTGAACGGTGGTTGGTTTGGACAAGGGCCAGGCGAGGGAACAGTGAAACGTATTATTCCTGATAGCCATACAGATTTTGTATTTTCTGTTGCTGCTGAGGAATACGGTATAGTTCTCTGTTTATTGATTTTGATGCTTTTTGGCTTTATCGTTACACGCTCACTTTATATAGCAATGAATACGCGTGATTCCTTCACGCGACTTGCTATTGCTGGCATAGCGATGATGATTGGTTTTCAATCAGGGATTAATATGGCTGTTAATCTACATTTAATGCCTCCAAAAGGTATGACTTTGCCGTTTATTTCTTATGGTGGTTCATCTATGGTGGCGATTGCTATCTCTATGGGTATTTTGCTCAGTTTGACGCGACGTTGGCCAGAGGCGCGTCTTTCATCTGTTGTTTCGGATGCTGCTTATGACACATAAAAGGGTTATTGTTTTAGTTGCTGGTGGTACAGGTGGGCATCTTTTTCCTGCAGAGGCGCTCGCTGTTGAATTAAGACAGCGCGGATATGATGTTCATTTAGCAACTGATGAAAGAGCAAAGGGTTTTGTGCGTCATTTTGATGAAGAACATATTCATATTATTTCATCGGCAACTTTTCAGCGGCGTCATCCTTTTGCGTTCATAAAGGCATTTTGGCGTTTGCTGAAAGGAATAGGGCAATCATGTATGCTTTTTTATAGATTACGTCCTGTTCTTGTTGGTGGCTTTGGTGGTTATCCTACTATTCCTCCGCTTTTCGTTGCTTCTTTTATGAGATGTATAACATTTATTCATGAACAAAATGCTGTTATGGGACGTGCTAATCGGGTATTAGCAGCTATGGTATACGCTATAGCGGGCGGTTTGTTATCAACAAAAGGCGTTTATGCTCGTAAAATGTTTTTGACTGGTAATCCTGTGCGCGAAGCTGTTCTTGAAGCGGCTAAAGTTCCTTATCGTCCCTCTCTTGATGAAAAGCCATTTCATTTGTTGGTTTTCGGTGGAAGCCAAGGTGCTTCTTTTTTTTCAAAAATTGTGCCAGAAGCAGTTGCTTTTTTGGATGATAAACTACGTAAACGCTTACGGATTGTACAACAAGTTCGAGGTGAAGCTGAAAATTTGATAGAAATTTATCGTAATATGGGAGTGCAAGCGGAAGTTGCTCCTTTTTTTGATAATATCGCTGAGCGTATGGCGTTATCTCATCTTATTGTGTCACGTGCTGGCGCATCATCTGTTTGTGAGATAGCTGTGATTGGTCGGCCTGCTTTACTTATTCCGTATCCCTATGCTTTAGATCACGATCAAGCAGCGAATGCGGCACTGCTTTCTGCAGCAGGAGGTGCTAAAATTATATCAGAAAAAGATTTAAATGCGCAAAAACTTGCGTCCCTTTTAACAGAAGTTTGTTATGCACCACATTTATTGGAAAAACAGGCTCTGGCTGCAAAAAAGGTAGGGCAGCCTCACGCAACCATCCGCTTGGCTGATATGGCTGAAGCGTTGATTGCGAAGCGACCCTTGTCAGATATTAGAGAGGAGTTTTTTGATGAAAATGCCGCTTGATATCGGTCTTATCTATTTCATTGGAATCGGTGGAATTGGCATGAGTGGAATTGCTGAGGTTTTTCATAATCTTGGTTATCAGGTTAAAGGATCTGATCAGGCTGAAAATGCGAATGTTGAACGTTTACGAAGTAAAGGAATAGAAGTTCATATTGGTCATCGTGCTGAAAATTTGGGGGATGCAGAAGTTGTTGTTATTTCTACAGCTATTAGAAAAATAAATCCTGAATATATTGCTGCAAAGAAGAGGCATCTACCAATTGTGAAACGAGCCGAAATGCTGGCTGAGTTAATGCGTTTTCGTCGAGCAATTGCTGTCGGGGGGACACATGGGAAAACAACGACTACGTCAATGATAGCGGCACTTCTTGATGCAGGTCGTTTTGATCCGATGGTAATTAATGGTGGTATTATTAATGCTTACGGAACCAATGCTCGTATGGGAGATGGCGATTGGATGGTGGTTGAAGCCGATGAAAGTGATGGTACATTTTTAAAATTACCTGCTGATATTGCTGTTGTTACAAATATCAATTCTGAGCATTTAGATCATTATGGGAGCTTTGATGCTGTTCGTGATGCTTTTCAGGAATTTGTAGAAAATGTTCCTTTTTATGGTTTTGCTGTTTTGTGTATTGATCATCCAGAGGTACAGACATTGGCGAGTCGTATTGATGATCGTTGGGTAATTACCTATGGTGCAAATCCACAAGCCGACGTCCGTTTTCTCAATCTGACTATGGATGGCCAAAAAACATATTTTGATATTGTTATTCGCTCTCGGAAAACAGGGAAAGAAACTGAATTTAAAAATTTTGTTTTGCCGATGCCTGGGCGGCATAATGTTTCTAATGCTACTGCAGCAATTGCAATTGCTCATGAGCTTGGTATTTCATATGAAACTATAAAACAAGGTTTAGCAGGATTTGGTGGAGTAAAACGGCGTTTTACACAGACAGGAAGTTGGCGTGGTATTGAGATATTCGATGATTATGGGCACCACCCTGTTGAAATAAAAGCTGTTCTACGTGCAGCTCGTGAAAGTACAAGAGGAAAGGTCATTGCTGTTGTACAGCCGCATCGTTATTCACGTTTGCGTGATTTGTTTGATGACTTTGCTGCTTGTTTTAATGATGCAGATACGGTGATGATTGCACCGGTTTATGCTGCGGGTGAGGAACCAATCGCTGGTTTTGATGCTAAAGAATTGGTTGAGCATATTCAAATGGCAGGTCATCGTGATGTGCGCTTAATTAATGTTATGGAGGATGTTGTTTCGATTGTCTCCACATTTGCTAAGCCTGATGATTATGTTATTTTTCTTGGAGCTGGCAATATTACACAATGGGCTTGTGCGTTGCCTGATCAGTTGGCAGCACTTGATAATAATGATGAGTTTTCGATCTATTGATGGTGAAGCGCTGCTTGCGCGATTACAGCCGATGTTGGTAGGTGTAAAAGGAAAGCTTACACCTAATCTTGATATGAGGAAGGTGACTTGGTTTCGTACCGGTGGACTGGCTGAGCTTTTTTATCAGCCCGCTGATGAAGCGGATTTGGTGTTCTTTCTTCAAGCCTTACCAGATTGTGTTCCTATAACAACTGTGGGGATTGGTTCTAATCTTTTGGTGCGTGATGGGGGAGTTCCTGGGGTTGTAATTCGTCTTTCAACAAAGGGATTTGGGCAAATACAGCAAGTTTCTTCAACACGCTTTTTGGTTGGTGCTGCTACAGCAGATAAACATTTAGCAGCTGCAGCTTTGGAAGCTGAGATTTCAGGGTTTCATTTTTATCATGGTATTCCTGGAAGCCTTGGAGGTGCACTCAAAATGAATGCGGGGGCTAATGATTTTGAGACGGCTGCACGCGTTATTGAAGTTCATGCGCTTGATCGTAAAGGACGACGTCATATCTTAAATTTATCAGATATGCATTATTCTTATCGTCATTGTGGCGTTTCTGAAGATTTCATTTTTGTTTCTGCTTTATTGGAAGGAAAAAGAGGAAAGAGAGATGATATTCAGGATGCTATGAATGCCGTTTCACTCCATAGAGAAACAGTACAGCCTATTCGCGAAAAGACGGGTGGTTCAACTTTTAGAAATCCTAAAGGTACATCTGCATGGCGTGTTATTGATGAAGCGGGATGTCGTGGTTTGCAGATTGGTGGTGCAAAAATGAGTGAAATGCACTGTAATTTTATGATTAATACAGGTCAGGCAACAGGTTATGACCTTGAAGCTTTGGGTGAGGCAGTGCGTGCTCGTGTTTTTTCTCATTCAGCCCACCTATTACAGTGGGAAATACAGCGTATAGGTCAGTTTGAAAAAGGCCGTATAGTTTCCTCTTTTGATCAATTTAATTAATTGGTGCAGAACGTAAAAATTATATAAATAAAAAATTGAGTCATTTCAAAGAGATAATAAGAAAAATTCATTAAGAATCAATAAATTAACATAGAGGCTCTTGCGTCATGCGTTTGAGTCTGATTCATTAAGGAAAATGCTAGGTTGTTGATTCGCAAAGATAAATCTTGGTCTTTCCTGTATATGGTGTTGGTGATTTCTATGTGATCTATATATAGTATACAAAGGAGGATGAGTTGTGGTGAAGGATGGACATATAGCTGTGTTGATGGGAGGGTTTTCCTCTGAACGGTCTGTAAGTTTGTCTTCAGGAGCTGCTTGTGCCGATGTCCTTGAATCTCAAGGGTATCGTGTGAGTCGTGTTGATGTTGATAGTCATGTTGCTTCTGTTTTGGAGCAATTGCAGCCTGATATTGCTTTTAATGCATTGCACGGACCGTTTGGTGAGGATGGTTGTATTCAGGGTGTTCTGGAATATTTAAAAATTCCTTATACTCATTCTGGAGTTATGGCGTCCGCATTGGCAATGGATAAGGGGCGCGCAAAAATTATTGTTGCTAGTGTTGGGGTTTCAGTTGCTCACTCTTTTGTGATGAGCCGCTTTTCTATGGGAAAATTGCATCCTATGGAACCTCCTTATGTGATTAAGCCTGTGTGTGAGGGATCGAGTTTTGGTGTTATTATTGTGAAAGGAGATGAGCTTTCGCCGCCGCGTAATATTATGAGTGATAAATGGAGTTACGCAGATGAGGTGATTGTTGAAAAATATATCCCTGGTCGTGAGCTTACTTGCGCTGTTTTGGGAAATGAAGTTTTGGATGTGTGTGAAATTTTACCAGAACAGCATTTCCAGTTCTATGATTATGAAGCCAAATACAAATTTGGTGGCTCTCTTCATGTTTGTCCTGCGCAGCTTTCATCAAATATTTACCAAAAGGTGCAAGAAATGACTTTAGCAGCGCATCAGGCGATAGGCTGTCGAGGTGTGAGCCGTTCTGATTTTCGTTTTAATGAGAAAACGGAAGAGTTGGTTTGGCTTGAAATTAATACGCAGCCGGGGATGACATCAACATCTCTTTTTCCTGATATCGCAAAAGCAGGTGGTCGTACTTATAGCGATATTGTTCAGTGGATGGTGGAGGACGCGTCGTGTATGCGTTAAATGTGAATAAATCAGATATTCAAGTGGTGCTGTCAGTGCCGATGCTTCCGCGTCTTTATCGCCGCTTTGTTCGATTTATGTTTGAATTTATTTTTACTGCGGTTCATGTGCCTCGTCATTTTGGTTCTTTCGCGGTTGTATTTCTTTTCTTTGTTACGATGCTTTATGGCATTTCAGCCAGTGGTCGTATGGAAGTGATTGTGAAGACTACGTTATCAGATATTGGTTTTGTGGTTACCGATGTTGATGTCAGCGGCAGTAAGCGCTTAGTAAAACAAGAAATTTTAAAGATTCTAGGGCTTGATGTTTCTCCATCGATATTTATTTTTGATGTTGATAGGGCGCGTTCTATTTTGGAGAAACAAACTTGGGTTAAGTCGGCTCATGTGCAGAAAATTTATCCTAATCGAGTGCGTGTTTCAATTGTGGAGCGTGAACCGTATGCAATTTGGCAGCATAATGGGATGATGGATGTTATTGATAATGTAGGGCGCGTAATTGTACCTTATCAAGGAGGATTGGTTCAGGGGTTGCCTCTCGTGGTGGGTCAAGGTGCGCAAAATTTTGCTAAAGAATTTATTGAAGCACTTTCTGCATACCCTCAGTTATATGATCGTGTTCGGGCTTATGTGCGTTTGGGGGATCGGCGTTGGGATATTATTTTGGATAATGGTATTCGCGTTATGTTACCTGAAGATAGAGCCCTTGAAAGGATTGCTTCTCTTATTAAGACTGGTGTTGCACAAGATCTTTTTTCGCGTGATGTTTTGAGTATTGATTTACGTCTTTTTGATCGGATTACAGTTTCTTTGTCAGATGAAGCATTGGAACGCCGTAATGCTTCTTTTGCAGAAGAAGAGCGTCTTTTAAAAGCGCGAAAGGCAGGAGGATTATGATATTATCGGGATCACATCATGTAGGGGGGCGTAAAGCGCGTTTTTTAACGATTCTTGATGTGGGGTCGAGTAAGATTGTTTGTCTTATTGCTTGTTTGCGTCCTTTGAAGCATACGCAACATTTGCATGGTCGTACGCATTCTATGGAGATTTTAGGTTTTGGAGTACAGCGTTCACGCGGTATAAAATCGGGTGTTGTCATGGATATGTTTGCGGCAGAACAATCTATACGGTTGGCTGTTGATGCGGCGGAAAAGATGGCTGGTTTGTTGGTGGATTCAGTGATCGTAAGCTTTTCTTCAGGTCGGTTGCAAAGTGCTCTTGTTGGTGGTGTGGTACGTTTAAATGGTCGTGAAGTAACTATGCGTGATACACGCATGGCATTAGCGGATGTTTCGCGCAAAGCTTTTGATACAGAGCGTCGTGTTATGCATTCAGTGCCAATATCTTATGTGTTGGATGGGGATAAAGGAATTTCTGATCCTATTGGAATGATGGGCGAATTATTTGGTGTGGATGTTCATGTCGTAACAGCAGAAACGGCGGCTCTTCGTAATTTAGAATCTTGCATTAATCGTGCACATTTAAGTGTTGAAGCAATGGTTGCAACCCCTTTAGCAAGTGGGCTTGCTGTTTTGGTTAATGATGAGGCGCGGTTAGGGGCTGCATGTATTGATTTTGGTGGTGGAACAACGACGTTTTCCGTGTTTTCTGAAGGAAAATTTGTTCATGCGGGCGCACTTGCAGTTGGTGGACATCATGTAACCCTTGATGTTGCACGTGGTTTTTCTACCTCTATTGAGGAAGCGGAGCGTTTAAAAGTTGTGTACGGCTCAGCGCTTTTGGCGAGTGTTGATGATCGTCATATGATTAATGTGGCTGAAATCGGGAATGAACAGCGTGAAACGCAATATCCGCGTGCTGTTCTGGGTCGCATCATTCGTGCACGTGTCGAAGAAATATTGGAGATGGTGCGTGATTGTTTGAACCGTTCTGGTTTTGGTCATATCATTGGAAAACGTGTTATTTTAACAGGGGGGGCAAGCCAGTTAATTGGATTGCCAGAGGTAGCACGTACTATATTGGGAAGAAATGTTCGCATAGGGCGGCCTTTAGGTATTTCTAGGCTCCCATCTCTTGCAAAAGGGGCGGCATTTTCATCTGCTGTTGGACTGTTGATTTATCCGCAATTAGTGGGTTTTGAAGAAAGAACGGTGCAGGCTGCAGTAAATCATTTATCGGTAGGCACGCGTGGGTGTTTTCAGCGTGTTGGTCAGTGGTTGCGTGAGAGTTTTTAAGTAAAGTTTATTTGGGTAAAGTTAAATTTCATCGCTTTGGTTTGCGGTGTCTTATGAAAAGGAAAAGAAAATGACGATTAATCTGCATCGGCCAGATATCGCGGAGTTGAAGCCACGCATTACCGTTTTTGGCGTTGGTGGTGGCGGCGGAAATGCCGTGAATAATATGATTAATGCTGGTCTTCAGGGAGTTGACTTTGTTGTTGCTAATACGGATGCACAAGCTTTGGCGATGTCAAAAGCTGAGCGTGTAATCCAGCTTGGTGCGGCGGTTACGGAAGGTCTAGGGGCGGGAGCTTTGCCAGAAGTTGGGCAAGCGGCTGCAGATGAATGTATTGATGAAATTATTGACCATCTCGCAGATTCCCATATGGTTTTCATTACTGCAGGTATGGGAGGAGGTACCGGAACAGGAGCAGCGCCTGTTGTTGCTCGCGCTGCACGTGAAAAAGGTATTTTGACCGTTGGTGTTGTGACAAAGCCGTTTCAGTTTGAAGGTGCTCGTCGTATGAAAACGGCAGAGGTTGGTATTGAAGAGCTACAAAAATCGGTTGATACATTGATTGTTATTCCCAACCAAAATCTTTTTCGTATTGCTGATGAAAAAACCACATTTGCTGATGCTTTTGCTATGGCGGATCAGGTGCTTTATTCTGGAGTTGCTTCTATTACGGATTTGATGATTAAAGAGGGGTTAATTAACCTTGATTTTGCTGATGTTCGTTCTGTTATGCATGAAATGGGTCGTGCGATGATGGGAACTGGTGAAGCCTCTGGTGAAGGGCGCGCTTTGGCTGCTGCTGAAGCTGCTATTGCAAACCCACTTTTGGATGATACTTCTATGCGTGGTGCTCGCGGTCTTTTGATTTCCATTACTGGTGGTCGTGATATGACGTTATTTGAAGTAGATGAAGCTGCTAATCGTATTCGTGAAGAAGTGGATGCTGATGCAAATGTGATTTTTGGTGCCATTGATGATGAATCATTGGAGGGTGTTATTCGTGTTTCAGTGGTTGCGACGGGCATAGATCGTGAAGTGAGTGATGTGGTTCAACCTCCTCATCCTAAACTACAAAAACCTGCTGCTCCAATTCGTAAAAATGATCCTGGAATTTCGCAAGGTTCTTTCCATCCCCATCCCCATCCTCATCCTCAGCCATTACGTTCGGAAACAGCAGTGGGAACGGAAAGTCTTGAAGTTGAAATGGAGAAGCCTGTTGAAGAAAAATTTCATCCAAAAAGTCAAATTTTCGCACAGGCTGCAGAAGCAGTCTCTACGCGCAGTATGAATATTCCTTCTTCTGGTTCTGGGGCAGGTGTTGTACATGGGCAAGGGCAGACATTAAATGCACCGCGTATGCAAGTTAATCGCGCCTCTCAGCAGCAGCCTATGTCTTCTGCAGCTGTGGATATGGAAGCAACAGCGCATGCTATTGATGAAATGAAAGGTGTTATGAAGCAGAGTGAAAGGCAACAGGTGCAACAGATGCAGACTCGCTCAATGCCAGTGCGTATGCCTAACTTAAAGGATTTTCCTCCTATGGCTCATAGCCATGATGATAAATCCTTTTCTGATGATCAAGGTCCTCGTAATCTTTGGCAGCGTTTAAAGCAGAGTTTAACATCTCGTGAAGAATCTGAACCAGAAGCTCGATTGGAACCTGCTGTGAGATATTCTCAACAACAAGCAGCTCATGTTTATAATAAAAATTCTCAAGCATTTTCTCAAGAAGCTTCTAGCTATGTCCCACGTCGATCTGGTGAGTTGCATCCGCATGCATCTCAAGATCAGCGTACTATAAGTGAAGAGGATCAATTAGAAATACCAGCTTTTTTACGTCGTCAAGTACAATAGTTGGAAATTTAATAAAATGAGAAAAAAGAGTTTTTTATTCTTTTATAGTTAGATAAAAATGTTATACAGATCAATTTTCTGTACTTTTGGGGAAGTTTTTATGCTTTTTATAAACCCGCTTGTTATAAGCGGGTTTCTTATTGGTTATAGCTATATAATTTTTTAATATTTTAAAAAGAGTATAAAAATTAATGAAATAAGATCATGAAATTAATGCAAAAATATCAATCCACTCTTAAAAACACAGTAATATTTCAGGGTTACGGTATTCATAGTGGGCGTTTGTCTACGGTAAAAATTTGTCCAGCAGATGTTGGGTGTGGTATTATTTTTAAACGTTATGGAGAGGGTGGAACAGAACGAATATTTCAAGCAAAGGCATCAGAAATAGGTGAAGTTGAATTATCAACAGTGCTTGGATGCGGAGATGCAAGAATTGAAACAATTGAGCATTTAATGGCTGCAATTGCAGCTTATAATTTAGATAATCTTATTATTGAGGTCTTAGGTAATGAGATACCTATTTTAGATGGTTCTTCATGGCAGTATTGCCAAGGTTTTGAAGAAGTTGGTGTTGTACAGCAAGATGCTTTACGCTTTTATTATATTATAAAGAAGCCATTGCGGGTTGAAGTCGGAAGTAGCATTGCAGAATTTTTGCCATTTAATGGGTGTCATTTTGATGTAACGATTTCTTTTTCTTCTTCTTCTATTGGTAAGCAGCAATTGAATTTTGATCTTACTGCACAAGGATTTCGCGATAATTTGGCACGTGCACGTACTTTTGGTTTTATCAAAGATGTCGAAAAATTACGTGCTGTTGGAAAAGGACAAGGTGCTTCTTTAGAAAATGCTCTCATTATTGGTCTTAATGATGAAGTTATTAATCCCGGTGGTCCATACTGGAAGGATGAATATGTTAGGCATAAAATGCTCGATGCAGTTGGTGATACTGCTTTGCTTGGAGCTCCTTTTATTGGTTTATTTCGTTCATATTGCAGTGGGCATAGGGTTAATATACAATTGGTTCGGGATCTTTTGGAAAATCAATCATGTTATGAAAAGATCCATTTATAAATAAAATGAGAGAAAAAATTCGAAAGATTTTATTGTAGTCTTTGGATTTTTAAGGGGATGATTGACCTAGGCTTGTAAATTAGTTAGTGGGTTTAAAAGTGATGTGTTATAAAATCTTTTACAAATAATTTTCGCTACAAGGTGTGTTTCTGGAGGCCAAAAAAAATATGACTAAATCTCACATACGTATTAGCAATATGGCATATGGGAAATTTAATTTTAATATTGTGTGCAAAGTGTTGAACGGGGTTCTTTTGAGTAGCACTTTTTTGTTAGCAGGTTGTTTATTCAAAGATAAAAATACTCTCCCTTCATCTGCATATGTTTTAAAAATTGATCCACCGGATGTTTTGTATAATCAAGCTCTTGATAATCTTAACAGTGGGCGACTTGGTGAGGCAGCAAAAAAGTTTCTTACGATTGAAACGCAGTACGCTTATACTAAGTGGGGTCGCAAATCCTTAGTGATGGGGGCTTTTACAAATTATCGACTAGCTAAATACGATGATGCAATTATCATGGCTCAGCGTTACATTACTCTTTATCCTGGGGCAGATGATTTAGCTTATGCTTATTATATTATTGGTCTTTCTTCTTTTAATCAAATTCTTGATGTTACACGCGATCAAAGAGGAACTAAGCGTGCTATTGCTGCTATGCAGCTTCTCGTTGAACGTTATCCAAACTCTAAATATGTTGTAGATGCAAAAGCTAAAATACGTTTTGGGCGTGAGCAATTGGCTGGTCATGAAATGCAGGTTGGTCGTTATTATGAAGAAGGACGGCGCTATCTTGCAGCAAGTAAAAGATTTCGTAAAGTTGTTGAGGAATATTCAGATACCAATCAAATTGAAGAAGCTCTTTTTCGCTTAACTGAAGTTAATCTTGCACTTGGGTTGGTCACGGAAGCTCAAACAGCAGCTGCTATTTTAGGACGTAACTACCCCAAAAGTGAATGGTATAAATTTTCTTATAATTTACTGAAAAAACACAAGGTATTGCCACAGGAACATAGGTCTTCTTGGATATCACAAGCTTTGAGTAGCGATAAACATAGGGTACATTGATTCTATATGTTAGTACAGCTTTCGATTCATGATATTGTTTTGATCGAAACGCTCGATATTCATTTTACGGCAGGTTTATCGGTTTTAACTGGAGAAACTGGCGCAGGGAAATCTATTTTACTTGATGCTTTATCTCTCGCTCTTGGTGGACGTGGAGATGCTTCACTTGTACGTCAGGGTGTGGCACAAGGGCAGGTAACAGCTGTTTTTGATGTACCTATTTCACATCCTGCACGGAAGATTATTTGTGAAAACGGGTTTGATGATGAAGGTGATATTATTTTACGCCGTATACAGTCAAGTGATGGCCGTAGTCGTGTTTTCATTAATGATCAGGTGGCTAGTGTTGCGTTAATGCGGAGTGTCGGGCGTTTGTTGGTTGAAATTCACGGACAGCATGATGATCGTGCGCTTGTTGATGTTTCTGTGCATCGCCAGTTATTAGATGCTTTTGGTGGACTTGAAAGTGAAGCAGAAGATTTACGTCAATGTTATCAGGTATGGCGTGAATTTGAAGATCGTTTGCAGGAACAGCGTATTAAAGTAGAAAATTCTGTTCGTGAAGTTGATTATCTGCGTGCGTGTGTGGAAGAGCTTAATAAGCTTAATTTTCAAATTGGAGAAGAGGATACTTTATCTCTTCGTCGTGCAGATATGCTAAAACTAGAAAAAATAGCAACAGATATTAAGGAGGCAGATGATCTTTTAAGTGGTTCGAAATCACCAATCCCTGTTCTCTCTAATTTAGTGAGACGTTTAGAGAGAAAGATTCCTGAAGCACAAGAATTGATTGCGCCTATAGTGAAGTCTATTGATGATGCATTACATGCACTTGCTACAGCTCAAGAAGGTATAGAAGTGGCAATGCAGGAATTGGATTTTGATACCGATGAATTAGAACGAGTAGAAGAACGCCTTTTTGCTCTTCGGGGGATCGCTCGTAAATACCAGGTTTCTTCTGATGAATTAATCCAGTTACGTGATAAAATGGATACTGAACTTATTAGTTTTGAGGAAGCTCAGATCATATTGGTGCGCTTTGAAAATGAGGCGAGGGAAGCGCAAAAAAAATATGATGAATTAGCGCAAGCGTTATCAATAAAGCGTCGAGAAGTAGCAAATCGATTGTCTGAAAGTGTTATGGCAGAGTTGCCTGCATTGAAATTAGAAAAGGCAGAATTTATTGTTGAAGTGCAGAGTGATGCTGAAAAACGTAGTGCTGAAGGTATAGATCGTGTTGAATATTGGGTTCGGACAAATCCTGGGACACGGGCGGGGCCAATGTTCAGTGTAGCTTCTGGTGGTGAATTGTCTCGTTTTTTATTGGCGTTAAAGGTTGTTTTATCTGATCGTGGATCTGCTCCTACGCTGATTTTTGATGAAATTGACACGGGAGTTGGTGGAGCTGTTGCTGCTGCTATTGGGCAACGGTTGCAACGGTTATCAAAAACTGTTCAGGTTTTTGCTATTACGCATGCACCGCAGGTGGCATCAAAGGCTCATAGCCATTTTCTTATTTCAAAAGTTACGAGTAGTGATGAAGGGCGTTTTATTACGGCTGTTCATAAAATGGAAGAGCATGAGCGTGCAGAAGAGATTGCACGGATGTTAGCGGGGGAACGGATTACTGAAGAGGCACGCGCAGCTGCTCAAAAGCTTCTTGCACAGACATAATTCATAATCAACGAAACAATACTGATGAGAATGCGTTTATGTGTCTATTCATGGTGTAAGGAATTTGGATTCTTATGGCCATTAATTAGTCTATGATTTGGAATAGATTTTATGAAAAAGGATGAACTTAAAAATTTAACTGCTCTTGCTGCAAAAAATGAATTAGAATGGTTAGCAAAAGAGATTGCGCGTCATGATGTTCTTTATAATACTGATGATCATCCTGAAATTTCTGATGCGGAATATGATTCTTTGCGTCGTCGGAATGCTGAAATTGAATCTTTATTTCCTGAATTGATTCGATCTGATTCTCCTTCACATAAAATTGGAGCACCGGTTTCTGAAAAATTTGAGAAAGTTGTGCATGCACAAGCGATGCTTTCACTTGATAATGCATTTAATTTAAAAGATGTTAGCGAATTTATTGAACGTATTCGTCGTTTTTTACGATTGCCCAAAATGCAGACGTTGGAAATAACAGCTGAACCAAAGATTGATGGTTTATCTTTGTCTTTACGTTATGAAAAAGGGAGGCTTATACGCGCTGCAACACGGGGTGATGGAAATGTAGGTGAAAATGTTACTGCAAATGCAAAAACAATTTCTGGCGTTCCAAAAATCTTGTGCGGTAAATACCCCGAGATTATTGAGGTTCGCGGTGAAGTTTATATGGGGAAAAAAGATTTTCAAATACTTAATGTAAGTCAACAGGAAAATGAAAAGTTTGTCTTTGCTAACCCTAGAAATGCAGCGGCTGGTTCTTTGCGTCAGCTTGATTCACGTATCACTGCTAGCAGGAAGCTTCAATTTTTTGCTTACGCTTGTGGCGAAGTAAGTGAAATGTTTGCGGAAAGCCAAATGGGTATGATAAAAAAATTAAAAGAATATGGTTTTATTATCAATCCATTAACAAAAGTATTTACAACGGTTGAAGATATTATGTCATATTACCATGATATTGAAGAATATCGTCATTCTTTAGATTATGATATTGATGGTGTTGTCTATAAAGTTAATGATTTGGCACTGCAAATGCGTTTGGGATTTGTATCTCGTTCGCCACGGTGGGCAATTGCGCATAAATTTCCAGCAGAAAAAGCTATGACGCTTTTGGAAAGCATTGATATTCAGGTCGGTAGAACAGGTGCATTAACTCCTGTTGCGCGTTTGTCTCCTATCACGATTGGTGGTGTGGTGATTACGAATGCTAGTTTGCATAATGAAGATTATATTAAGGGGATTGGTCATAAAGGTGAGTTAATTCGTGAAGGACGTGATATCCGTGTAGGAGATAGTGTGATTGTCCAACGTGCTGGTGATGTAATACCTCAAATTGTAGATGTTATTATTAAAAAGCGTCCTAAAAATTCTTCTTCTTTTGTTTTTCCTCATTTGTGTCCTGCTTGCGGAAGTCATGCTGTTCGTGAAGAAGGGGAAGTTGTGCGCCGGTGTACAGGCGGACTTATTTGTCCAGCGCAAGCGATTGAGCGTATTCGTCATTTTGTTTCGCGCGATGCTTTTGATATTGAGGGGCTTGGTAAAAAGCAGGTAGAGTTCTTCTTTAATGTTCAAGATAGAGCGCTTTGTATTCAGACACCAGTTGATATTTTTACTTTACAACGACGTCAAGAAAAGTCTTTGACACGTTTGGAAAATATAGAGGGTTTTGGTGCTGTTTCAGTGAATAAACTTTATGATGCTATTAATTCCCGTCGAAAAATTTCTTTGAATCGTTTTTTATTAGCGTTAGGAATTCGCCATGTTGGAGCGGTTAATGCACGGCGTCTTGCACGCGCGTATCAAAGTTATACAGCTTTTGAGACTGTGGCGATGGCAGCCACTATGCCGTGTGATGAGGGGGGAGAAGAGGGTAATGAAGCTTGGAAAGAGCTTACCAATATCGAAGGGATTGGATCTCATGTAGGTAAGGCGATTGTTAATTTTTATAAAGAAGTACACAATCGTGAAATTGTATCTTCTTTGCTTAGAGAGGTTATGCCTTTTTATAAGGAAGATTTGATAGTATCTCATTCGCCAATAGCAGGAAAGATAATTGTTTTTACGGGAACTTTACAAAGTATGTCACGTGATGAGGCTAAAGTATTGGCAGAACGATTAGGTGCTAAAACGTCTAGTTCTATTTCTAAAAAAACGGATATTCTTGTTGCAGGGCTTGATGCGGGGTCAAAACTGATTAAGGCTCAAGAATTAGGTATAAAGATTATGGATGAAGACGCTTGGCTTCAGTCGGTTGAAAGATAAGATTTTTCTTTTTGAATACGTTATTTTCGTTATTTTGCCGAGAGCTTTTATTTTATTTTTAAATATTTTGGATAAAATCACTTGTATCAGAAATATTTTTATATTTCTGATACAAGTGAAAAAGTGATCTTTTATAGGAATAAATAGAGAGCATTAATTTATTTAGAGAGGCATTGTTGCTTCTCGTGCCCATTTTTTGTCTTCCTCATTTAAATAAGGTTCATTGACGTGATAAACATGAGCGTGGTAATCATTAAGCCACTGTTTTTCTTGTAGGGTCAAAAGTTCTGGTAGAATTAGCTTTCGATCAATGGGACAATTTGTGAGTGTTTCAAACGATAACATCTCTATATCTCCATCGTTAATTTTTTGTGCGGGCTTCACAATCATTAAATTTTCAATACGGATACCAAAAGCATTTTCGCGATAATACCCAGGTTCATTAGAGACAATCATTCCAGGTATTAATTCTTGTTTTCCACGACGCGAAATATTTTGTGGTCCTTCATGAACAGAGAGGTAAGATCCAACTCCGTGACCAGTTCCATGGGCATAATCAAAACCAGCTTTCCACAATGCAATGCGTGCTAAGACATCAATATCTTGCCCGCGCGTGCCTTTTGGAAATCGTGCGGTTGAAAGAGCAATCATACCTTTGAGGACAAGAGTAAAACAGCGTTTTTCTTCTCTTTTAATATCCCCAATTGCTACTGTGCGCGTAACATCTGTTGTACCATCACGGTATTGTCCACCTGAATCAACAAGATAAAGCTCACCTGCATTTAATGGTTTATTAGTTTCAGTTGTTACACGATAATGAATAATTGCACCAT
The DNA here is from genome assembly GCF_036576145.1 of Bartonella eidoli. Lineage (NCBI taxonomy): Bacteria > Pseudomonadati > Pseudomonadota > Alphaproteobacteria > Hyphomicrobiales > Bartonellaceae > Bartonella > Bartonella eidoli. The sequence goes on from NZ_JBAFWX010000005.1 coordinate 136,166, forward strand.
TTGCACCCGATCCTGAGATTGTATCAAAGGATAGGTTTTCGAGTTTTGTTCCTATTTCCTTTGCTGTTGTTATGCGAAATTCTTCTAATTTTTGAGCAGAAGAAATTTCATTGACTGTGCCGGGTGTTTGTCTATCTAGCCAAGAAAGAAAACGGGTTAGTGCTACCCCATCGCGCAGATGAGCTTTACGTGCGCCATCTAATTCTGCTGCATTTTTAACAGCACGTGGTAGGGCAGCAGGGTCAGTCAGAGGGACGAAATATTTACCTTCTTCTTCAATAACAATGCGTAATTTATCACATGCCAGTCGTGGGTCTAAGGCAAAAGTCATTCCTCTTTGGGCATAATCCTTTATTTTTGAAATTAGCTGTTCTGGTTGAAGTAATTTTGTATAATTTTCTAGATATTGCTTCTCTTTTATACCAAGCTTTTTGTTATCAATAAATAAGGTGGGCGTTTCTTTTATTGGAATGAGAGCAAAGCAAAGAGAAAGAGGTGTATTGGAGACATCATTACCGCGTATATTGAATGTCCATGCAATAGAGGAAGGATCTGTAAAAATAAAAGCATCTGCATTCGCTTGTTGTATATTTTTACGAATTAGTTCTAATTTTTCATCGGTGCTATAGCCTGCATATTTGAGAGGCTGAATTGATAAAGCCGATTGTGGTAGGGGCGGTTGATTATGCCAGATCAAGTCAATAGGATTGGATTGAACTACGATAAGTCTTCCATTTGTTGCGGTTTCTAATGCTTTTTTCAATAAATTTACTTCAGTAATTGTGTGAAGCCACGGATCAAAACCAATAGAAAGTTTTTCTTTATTTTGTTCAAGCCATTTAGATGGTGGACAAGTTACTAAGTCTTCATAGTCGAAAATATGCGGATCCGTTTGTTGACGAACTTGGAGCTTATAACGACCATCTGTGAATATAATGGCTTTATTTTTTAAAATGAGTGCAATACCTGCTGATCCAGTAAAACCAGTTAGCCAGCTGAGGCGTTGAGCATGTGGAGGAACATATTCTCCTTGATGCTCATCTGCACGTGGAACAAGAAAACCATCCAGTCCAAGGCGGTTGAGCTCTTTACGAAGAGAAGAAATGCGTTCTGCAGCATAAGTTGGATTTGTCTTCGCCTCAAAAGATTGATACATAAAAATGTCCTTTTTTTATCTTAAGTGTATAGTAACCCATCCTTGATGGTTGTATGTTTCAATGTGTTTTAGGCTCTGATTGACATAAGCTTCTAAAACATGACCACATTGTTCTTCGACAATTCCGGATAATATAAGAGATCCATTTTCTTTGAGTGCTTGTCTTATATCTTGTGCAAGCTCAATGAGAGGGTTTGCTAGAATATTTGCAACAATGAGATCAAAGGGAGCATGTGATGTAATTGTATTATGGTTAAGGCCTGTGGCTGTTACAGTTGTAATATATTTTTGTACATCATTAAGTTGGATATTGTGTTGTGCAATTTTAATAGAAATTGGATCAATATCAGATGCAAGTATGGGAATGGGCTTAAGCTTTGCGATGCCAATAGCGAGTACACCACTACCTGTGCCAAGATCAAGAGCATTTTGTGGATTTTCATTTTGTACTACTTTAGCTATCATTTCTAAACAGCCGGCTGTCGTTCCATGGTGCCCTGTACCAAAAGCTTGATTAGCTTCAATTTCAATGGGAAGAACATGATGTGGAATATCATTTCGATGATGGCTGCCATGAAGAAAAAAAGGTCCTGCACGTACAGGTGTTAATCCTTCTAGACTCTTTTTTACCCAATCAATATTGGGCAAAATTTCTATGTTAATTTTATTAGTATCTAAAGATAGAATATGTGCAAAGCGCTGTAAGGAGCTTTCTTGATTTATTGTGTCTACGTAAAGTGATAGTTCATATATAGCATTTTTTTCATCTATTTCCACAAGAGCAAGAGGGTATCCTTCTTCATCAAAGGCTTCTTCTATGAGAGTATAAAACCGCTCTGCTTCGCTTTTATAAGCGGCATAATACAAACGAACTTGTTGAGACATTATATTCTTTCTTCTGGATGGCTTTACAGTTTATTTTGAAGCCAATTTTTTAAGCCGTTTAAGGGCAATATCATCTTCTAACTCATAGTCACTTTCTTTTGTATTATAAGGGATAGTTCCAGCCAGCTTTCCACCTTTTTTTAGTAAGAAAATTGCTGCCGTATGACTATAAGTATAGTCTTCATCGGCTCCAGGTATTTTTTCAGCAACTACGTTAAAAGAATCTATCATTTTATGAACTTTTTCGGGATCTCCGCTGATACCAATAATTTTATTATTAAAGTTATTGAGATAGTCATGAAGTACTTCTGGGGTATCACGTTCAGGATCAACAGTAACAAACCATACGTTTAAATTATCAGCATCTGGTCCAAGTTCTGTTAGCCATCGATCAAGATTGGTTAGTGTAGTAGGACAAACTTCAGGACACATGGTAAAGCCAAAAAAAACGACTGATGGCTTTTCGCGAATATCAGCTTCAGTGATAGTTCTTCCATTAGAATCCGTTAGTATGAAATTATCACCTAAAGGTTTGTTTTTATACGCATCATAAATAAAAACTCCAGCAAGGAAAATGATCGTTATCCCCAAGATGCGCATTACATTTTTCATAGCTAACTCTCTTTAAATATCAAATTGGGCGGGTTAATTCTACTGCTTTTGTATCATCGATTGCATTTGTTTAATTAGTACAGTCTCTCACATTCTTTGCTGAAAAACAATCGGTATAATGAAGTAAATAAACGCTTAGAAAAATTTTTAACTTTAAAAACCCTTAACGGGTACTATGCTAATATGATTGTATGGCTATAAATTGGCGTGGTATACAGAAATAAATTGGCAGATATTTTATTAATCGTGGGAAAAGAATGGCATTAGAGTTATTTATAGAGGATGTTATCTGTTCTTTATATAACGTAAAATATTAAAGTAGATTTTGAAGAACAGTTTTAATGCTTAAATGATATATTATTCTCGTTAACATTTTCTCTGTGTAGCATTAAATGATCTTTTTTCTAAAACATTATATGAAATGCGCTATTTGACCGGTTATGCTATGGATCGGTACGCCTTAAAATTGAGGGTAATATATTACCTTTAACATCAAGATTTGCTCTGGAATTTTTACAAAATAACCATCAAGAAGAGCTCAAAATAAAAGGGGGAGAAAGAGCTTTTAGTTGAAAGAAATAGCTTTCATTATACATAATATACTTTTAAGCTTTTTTAACAAAGTTATCGAGCACACGTTTTTCACCGGCTTTTTCGAACATAATAGTTAATTTACGATCATCTATTGCTGAAATACGACCATAACCAAATTTTATGTGAAAAACTTTATCGTTAATTAGAAAATTTGATGGTGCATCAGATGTTGAGTGGATGGTAACTTTTTCGTCAATTTTTTTTTGCGTTGAATAACCATTATAGTATGGCTGTGCCTTCTTAAAGCGCAGTTTTCCATATTCGCCATAAGATGTTTCTGTCTCGACTACTTCTATATGCTCTTCTGGTAATTCATCAAGAAAGCGAGAAGGAATTGAAGATTGCCAAAGTCCATGAATTCTTCGATTGGATACAAACCATATATGTAAATGTTTTTTTGCTCTTGTTAGCCCTACATAAGCTAATCGTCTCTCTTCTTCTAATCCTAAGCGCCCACCTTCATCTAATGATCGTTGATGAGGGAAAAGTCCTTCTTCCCAGCCAGGAAGAAAAACTGTTTCAAATTCAAGTCCTTTGGCTGAGTGAAGAGTCATAATGTTGATGGCGTCTATATTTTTTTCATTATTTTCAGAATCCATTACCAGTGCAACATGTTCTAAAAAACTATGCAGACTTTCAAACTGCTCCATAGAACGGACCATTTCTTTGAGATTTTCTAGTCTTGTTGGTGCTTCTGGTGAACGATCCTCTAACCACATAGCAGTATAACCTGATTCATCAAGGATTATTTCAGCAAGCTCTTTGTGGTGTGTGTATTGTAACATCTTTTTCCAGCGTTGAAAATCCTCAATGATGCTTCGTAAAGAACTGCGGGCTTTAGGAGTTAACTCATCTGTTTCAATTATTTCAGAAGCTGCAACAAAGAGTGGAATAGCACGTGCACGTGCACTTTCATGAAGATAGCGTAAAGTTGCATTACCTAAACCACGTTTAGGTGTATTGATAATGCGTTCAAAAGCTAAATCATCTGCTGGTTGAAAAACAACGCGTAAATAAGCCATAGCATCACGGATTTCCATTCGCTCATAAAAGCGTGGTCCACCAATAACGCGGTAATGAAGACCAAGTGTTACAAAACGATCTTCAAATTCGCGTATTTGAAATGATGCTCGCACTAATATGGCCATATGATTTAATGAATGGCCAGCTTTGTGTGCTCTTTCAATTTCTTCCCCTATTGCCCGTGCTTCTTCTCCTGAATCCCATGCTGTATGAATCTTTACTTTCTCTTCTTCAGTTTTGATTTTATTGGAAAAAAGTGTTTTTCCTAATCTTCCCTGATTATGAGAAATGAGATGAGAAGCTGTTTTAAGAATGTGTGACGTTGAACGATAATTATGTTCTAAACGAATAATTTTTGCAGAAGGAAAATCTTTTTCAAAGCGCAATATATTTTCAATTTTAGCACCACGCCATCCATAAATAGATTGATCATCATCGCCGACATAACAAAGATTGACATGTTGTTTTTGGGGTTGTTGAGCCAAAAGACGAAGCCAAAGATATTGTGCTGTATTCGTATCTTGATACTCATCTACAAGAATATAGCGAAATTTAGAGTGATATTCGTGAAGAATATTCGGGTGATGTTGGAAAATAGAGGTGGGATGAAGAAGAAGATCGCCAAAATCACAAGCATTAAGGCTTTTTAATCTATTTTGATAATCGCAATAAAGTTTGCGCCCCATGCCATTTCCAAAAGAATAAGAATCACTTTCTGAAATATGTTCTGGTGAAAGTCCTTGATTTTTCCAAGAATCAATCATCATAGCGAAATTACGTGCTGGCCACCGTTTATCATCTAATCCTTCAGCTTGAATGAGTTGTTTTAAAAGACGAATAACATCATCGCGATCAAGAATTGTAAAATTGTTTTTCAAACCAACAAGTTCTGCATGGTATCGTAAAATTTTTGCCCCAGTGGAATGGAATGTTCCGAGCCAGGGCATACCTTCAACTGTTTCTCCAATAAGTTCACCAATACGCATTTTCATTTCACGTGCAGCTTTATTCGTGAAAGTTACAGCAAGTATCTGCTTATGCGATGCAAGTCCAGAGCGCAAAATATGAACAATGCGAGTGGTTAGAACGCGTGTTTTTCCAGTACCAGCACCGGCAAGAACCAAAAGAGGCCCTTCTGTATACATGACAGCTTGTTTTTGTGCAGGATTGAGTTTTTCTAAATAATCGATATTACACTGTGTTTTTTCTTCTACTGTTAAATCGTTTGTGGCTAATCCAGAGTTATTCTTATGGGCAAGAATCTCATCTTCAAAAAATGGTTTATGATCGGAAAAATTACTCATTGCACCTTTGGTGTACTACTTTTTTGATTTAAACGCTAGATATAAAAAAGAAAGAAAACCATATTAATAAAGAAAGGAAATCGTAATAATTGAGATTAAAAACAAATTGTCAAAGCAACAAAAGCATTAATATTAAAGACGTTGAGTCAGAATGCTTTGAAGTGCGTAAACGCGCAATGAAGCTGAAAGCTTTATCTGCGGTGGTTTTTTTCTGTCAATATCAGTGATAATAAAAGCTAAAGATTGTCCTTTTTTATGCGCTATATCCTTAAGGATTTCGATGAATGGTTGTTCTAAAGATACACTTGTTGGATGTCCATCAATTCGGACAGATATTTTTTTAGGGACCGCTTTAGACCAATCGATAAGGCTATTAATATGCATTCTCTATCTACTTTATTCCTCATTGCGTAAATGATTTTGATCAAGAAACTTCTTCAGCTTTAAGGCTTCTTTTTTTTCAAAAATTTTCTCAGCTTTTGTTCTACCAAAACGATAGCGATTTTCTTCGGCATGAACAGCTTGTTTTATACGTTTTTTTTGTTTTCGAAAATGACGAAGATTAATTAGTTCAGCCATGAATAAACTTATTTGTTTTTTCGAAAAGAATCCAAAGAAACGACATCAGCACTTTGTTTGGTATCATTATTTGATGGTTCTTTTTCTGTTTTAGTATCTTGCTCTTTTGTTATAATATTTTCCTTCTTGAGCTTATTTGGCGGAATGACAGAGGTACAAGTAGAGTTTTCTAAGCTTTCATCTTCTCCGGTAGAAAGATTGGAAGGTAAATCAAATGCTGCTTCAAATGCTGCTACAGGATCATAGAACACTTGGATAGAAGTAAAAGGAATTATCAATTTTTCACTAATTTCTTGAAAAGATAGCGTTACCTCAAAAGCAGTTTCCGATACACTTAAATTTCTAAATTGATGTTGTAGTACGATTGTTATCTGCTCAGGGTAGCGGTTTTTGAGCCGAGTAGAAATTTTTACGCCTGGTGCATTTGTCAAAAAAGTAATAAAAAAGTGGTGCTTTCCCGGAAGTCCTGCTTTAGAAACCTCCAATAAAACTTTACGTATCACTCCACGCAGTGCATCCTGAACGAGAACATCGTAACGGATTTGATCTTGAACCATTGAAGTTTATTCCTTTTATTTAACAAAATCTCTCTCTCTGAGTATGAATGATAGTTGCATAATAAGATATTTTATTTTCGACGCACCTAATGTCGATAAAAACATAAAATGTATGACAAATAATATCCGAAAGATCAATTATAATCCTTTAAAAGTGAAGGCTTCTGTTGCCAGGTGCCTCCGAACCCCGCTTAAATCTGCGACGATTTAAGGCTTAATTTGAAACATTCGCACCGCATTACGCAGCGAGACGTGCTTCCGCATAGTTGTCGTTTGCAACTACTAACTTAGTCCGATAACGGTGGTACTATGCCGAGTAAAAAAGCAATCTTTACGCCCTTGTCGATCCTATTTCGCCCCCATCAAAACATAACTTTTACCTTTTATATTTTGGTGGAGGCGCCGGGTACCGCCCCCGGGTCCAATGAGTTTATTGCATTGTTCATTTATTACCATAGTTGGCGAACCAACTCTCTAAATATAGATGAAGAATAGTCTTTAGAAAAGGGGGGAAGGTAATATTTTAAGTTATTTAATGGCTACCAAGATTATATGGTTCAGTTTAAATACCGGTTTAGTGTTTGAAAAGCGGATGTTCCAAATAATAAGTGGTTTAGCAGAATTGAATTCTATCGTAGAGTTTTCATGAATCTGTGATAAAATAACTTAATCATCGCTTATTCAGCGATGATTAAGTAAAAGAACGCATTATCAATTGATAATTCAACAATTAAATGCATTCGGTAAAGCAATATTAAATGTATTTTTCATAATAAAAAAATTTATTGGGATTTCTCTTACTTTGTATCGAATTTAGGAACTATTGCTTCATTTAGATATCCTCCTTTTCTAACATCTGGTATCAAAATGAGCGCAATTAACGCCATAATCATGACGCCTGTTATGTAAAAATAAAAGACTGATTCATATCCAATACTTTTTAATTCAAGAGCAACATATTCAGCAGAACCACCAAGCAATGCATTCCCAATAGCATGAGACATTCCGACTCCGAGTGTTCTTATTGAAGAAGGAAACATCGCCGATTTTATGATTCCAGAGATGGATGTATAAAAACTTAAAATACAAAGGAGCCCAAGAATAGCGAATAGGGCAACCCATGGGCTGTTAGTGCTGCCTATCAATCTCATTCCGGGGAATGTCAAAATGGTCGTTAATACACCCCAGATGAGGGCTACATTTTTTACCCCAATTTTATCAGCTAAAATACCACATAAAGGTTGCATTAGCATAAAAATAAAGAGTGCAGCAGTCATTATAGTCGTGGCAGTATGTTTATCAACTCCGGTTGTTGTGATCAGATATTTTTGCATATAAGTTGTATAGGTGTAAAATGTAAGTGATCCCCCGGCTGCAAAAATAACAAGTAAAAAGAAAGGTTTTTTATAATTTTTTAGAAGCTCTTTAATGCTTCCAGTCTGTTTTTGAGAACGGCTTTCTCTAGTGGTCGTTTCATGAAGAAAGCGGCGTAGATAAACAGAAACAATTCCTAATATCCCACCAATCGCAAAAGGAATACGCCAACCCCACGCTTTTAACTGATCTTCTGTGAGATAGGATGCTAAAATGAATATAATCAGGGTGCCTATTAGTTGCCCTCCAATGAGTGTGCCAGACTGAAAAGAGGCAACAAATCCGCGATGATTTTTTAGAGCGATTTCACTCATATAAGTTGCGGTTGTCCCATATTCACCGCCTGCTGAAAGTCCTTGCAGCATACGCAAAAAAAGCAGTAAAACTGCTGCTGTTATTCCAATGGTCTCATAAGTGGGAAGAATAGCAATTAAAAAAGAGCCCCCGCACATCATAAATACAGAAATAAGCAAGGATTTTTTTCGCCCATAGCGATCAGAAATAAATCCGAATAGCCAACTGCCTATTGGACGCATAAGAAAACCAATAAAAAAAACAGCAGAAGCTTTTAAAAGCTCTGTAACGACATCACCATTTGAAGGAAAAAACTGTGATGCAAAATAGATAGATGTAAAAGAGTAAATATAAAAATCATACCACTCAACTAAATTTCCGGATGCACTAGCAATAATAGATAAAACACGATTTTTTGTATCATATGACTCTAAAATTTCTTTATTTTTCATAAATTTATCCCCTCATTTATTATTCTTATAGAGTGTTCCCTGGAGAGGCTGTTTACAGTATTTTGTCTTTTGCGTCAAAATGGAAATGTTATCATGGCAGCTTCTTATATGCACTGCCTCGGAAAAGAGGCTTAAATTATATTTTAATTTTTTCTCTTTGTAATAAATAAAACTATCAACAATGCTGATATAAAAGTTCCCCCAATTTTTTTATTTTACATCTTGAGTTATAGTGTTTGTTATACAAGATCAACCTGACGTAGGAGTATAAAATGAGTTTTTGTATCAGATGCGCTGTGATTTACAGTCTAGAATTTTTATTATTTCTTGTTCTGTCACTCTTATAAACAAGATGGATGTTTTAAAAAGTAAATCAAATATTTTTGATTTTGAATGCATTGAAT